>NZ_DATCVQ010000191.1:0-14462 GCF_036566765.1 Streptomyces sp. | reverse complement strand
CGCGCCGGCGACGGCGACGGTCACCCCGGTCCAGAACGCGGCGTGGAACGGCCAGCGGGCGTCGCCGATCGCGAACCACTCGGGGGCGAGGGCCTGGTCGACGAGCTGCCGGGCGAGTTCGGGCGCGGCCCACGCGCCCAGCGCGCAGCCCGCGGCGGACGCGAGGACTCCGACGCCGGCGGCCTCGGCGAGCAGCAGTCGGCGGACCTGGCCGGGGGTCGCTCCGGCGGTGCGCAGCAGCCCGAACTCGCGGCGGCGCAGCGCCACGGCGAAGGCGAAGGTCGAGGCGACGACGAAGACGGACACGAAGGACGTGACGCCCCCGGAGGTGCCGAGCAGCGAGTTGAGGGCGACGAGCGCGTGGGCGTCCCGCTCGGGGTCGGGGTCGGCGAGCCGCCGGTCGATCCCGGTGAGGACCTGGGCGCGGTCGCCGACGAGCGTGCGAACCTGCTCGGCGGGGCCGTGCACGCCGACGGCGTCGGGGCCCCCGGCGACGGTGACCTGCCAGCGGGCGCGCAGTTCGGTCAGCAGGGCGGTGTCCACAGGGTGTGGACGGTCGAGCCGCTTGGCGACCTGCGCGGTGTCCGGCCCGCGCCGTACGTCGACCTCTACGGCGTTCCGCCCCATAACGACGACGGGCGCGGCGGCGAACCGCTCCGGCTGCCGCTCGGGCGCGTGGAACGTGGACGCGAGCCCGAGCCCCATGGCAGTGAGCATCCCGACGCCGAGCGCGAGCGCGACGAAACTCCCGACGAAACCGGCCCAGCGGGTCCGGAGCCCGGACAGCGCGACGATCAGCATCAGTGGCCTCCCGCCTGGCCGGCGGTACGGAGCGACCCGGCAGCGGCTTCCTGCGGGAACCCCGCATCCGTCTCCAGCGTTGCCATGCGCATAGCGACCTGTTGCGCCGTCGGGGACGTCAGCTCGTCGTGGACGCGCCCGTCGACGAGGAAGACGACGCGGTCCGCGTACGAGGCGGCGACCGGGTCGTGGGTGACCATGACGATCGTCTGGCCGTCGTGGTCCACCAGTTCCCGCAGCATCGCGAGGACGTCCCGGCTCGTGGCCGTGTCCAGTGCGCCGGTGGGCTCGTCGCCGAAGAGGACGGCCGGGCGGGTGATCAGGGCCCGCGCGATGGCGACCCGCTGCTGCTGCCCGCCGGACAGCTCGCCGGGCCGGTGCCCGGCCCGCGCGCCCAGGCCGACCCGCTCCAGCGCGGCCCGCACCTCGGCCCGCGAGGGCCGGCGGCCGGCCAGGCGGAGGGGGAGGGCGACGTTCTGGGCGGCGGTCAGCGACGGCAGCAGGTTGAACGACTGGAAGACGAACCCGATCCTGTCCCGCCGCAGCAAGGTCAGACGTCGCTCGCTGAGCCCCTCCAGAGCCACGTCGCCGACCTCGACCCGCCCGGAGGTGGGCCGGTCGAGCCCGGCGGCGCACTGCAGCAGGGTCGACTTCCCGGAGCCGGACGGGCCCATGACGGCGGTGAAGGAGCCGGTGGGGAAGGCGAGATCGACGCCGTCGAGGGCGCGTACGTCGCCGTAGAAGCGGCGGAGTCCGGTGAGGCGTACGGCTGTTGAGGTCATGCCTCAAGGCAACCGTCTCCGGCGGCCGTGATCACGACCACTGGGGGGCGTCCTGGGGGTAGGGCAGGCCCTACCCCCAGGGCCCTTCATTACTTGATGCCGGCGAATTACTGGATGCCGGCGAAGGACTTCCAGCCGGTGCTGATCTTCGCGCCGGAGCCGATGGCGCCGGTGCCGGTGCCCGCGTACCGGTGTCTTCTGTTGGTGCTCTTACGCAACGTAAGTCCTCCCCCTCCTACGGATGCGCGCGCGACAGTAACAGTCGCCCTGGGAGACGATGGAAGCGGTTTACGTATGAGCGAGGGGTGACGTGAGCACGGTTCAGAAGGCGTTCGAGGCTTTGTACGCGGAGGGCGACCACGCCCTCGACGCGGCGGCCTCGCTGCTCGCCGCCGACAAGGGCGCCGACGCGGAACTCGCGCGCCGCGGCGAGGAGTTCGTGCGCAAGGCGTGGGAGCGCGGGTGGCAGCCCGCCGACCTCATGCGCATGGTCCGGCGGGAGCTCGAGGAGCACCATCTGCGCCTGCTCGCCGGGCTCGTCGTCGCCGAGACGCGCGGCTACTCCGCCCTGCCGCCGCGCTGGGACGCGCAGCTCGCCGAGCTCCCCGCCGAGCTCTGGCGGGCGGACCGGTTCTCGTACGCGACCGCCGTCCTGGAGCTGTACCGGGTCCTCGTGCGGCTGCCTTCCCTGGAGCCGGTCGGGCCCGTGCCGGGTGACGCGCTGTTGCCGCCGCCCACCGCAGGCGAGCCGCGCATCCTGACCCGCGTACGGGCCCTGCTCGCCAAGGCGGAGGGGACGACCTTCCCCGAGGAGGCCGAGGCGTTGACCGCCAAGGCCCAGGAGCTGATGGCCCGGCACAGCCTGGACGAGGCCGGGCTCGCCGCCCGCCGACCGGATGCCGCCCGCGAGACGCCGGGGGCCGTACGGATCGGGGTGGACGCGCCGTACGAGACCGCGAAGGCGATCCTGCTCGACGCGGTGGCCTCCGCGAACCACTGCCGGGCCGTGTGGAACGAGCCGTACGGCTTCTCGACCGTCGTCGGTTTCGAGGCGGACCTGGAGCCGGTCGAGCTGCTCTACACCTCGCTCCTCGTGCAGGGCACCGCGGCGATGACCCGCGCCGAGGCGGCGCAGCGCGCCGGCGGGCGCAAGCGCACGAAGTCCTTCCGGCAGTCGTTCCTGCTGGCCTACGCGAACCGGCTCGGCGCACGTCTCGCGGCTACCTCGCGCCGCGTGGCCGCGACCGAGCCGACGCTGCTGCCCGCCCTGGCCTCCCGCGAGGTCGCGGTGACCGAGCGGGCGGACGAGATGTTCCCGGAGACCCGCACGACCCGGGTCCGCGCGGCCTGGGACGAGGCCGGCTGGAGCCACGGCACCTCCGCCGCCGACGCCGCCGCCCTGCACCCGGGCCGCCCCGAGGTGCGCCCCTAGGGGAGCCTGATCTACAGAGACGGAGACGGAGACGGAGCGGCAGGCGGAGACGCAGACGCCGACTCCGACCCCGACGGCGACGGGCCCGCCTCCGGGCCCGCCTCCTTCAGGGTGTCCTTCGTGCCGCTCTTCCAGGAGACGACGAGGGTCGTGCCGTCGTTCGACTCGATGGTCCCCTCGGTCCGCTGGGTTCCGCCGTCGGTGCAGGTCAGGCGCAGGGTGACGGGTCCCGTCAGCTTGCCCTGGCAGACCTGTGCGTTGGCGATGACCACCGCGTGCCGCTTGCCGATGGACAGCCCGACCGGCTTCCCGTCGGTGATCCCCGCCCAGGACCCCTCCAGTGCGGGCGGCGCCGAGGGGGTGGGGGCCGCGGACGCCGGCGCGGACGACTGCCCCGCCGACGGCCCGGGGCTCGCTGCCCGGTCCCCCGTGGGCTTCCCGCCCGCGCTGCACGCCGACAGCGCGAGGGTCGCGGCGGCGATGCTCACCACGACGGTGCTCCGGTACGTCGAGAACATCGCGCCAAGCTACCAAGCGGTAGCCGAAAAGGGGACCACCCCCGACCACCCCGACAGGCCTCCCGACCACCCCAACAGGCCTCCCGACCACCCAACAGGCCCCCCGACCACCCCGACAGGCCCCGCCGACTCGCCCGAGCCGCCACAGACGCCCGCGAGATGGCACTCTTGAGCTACTCGCACGTAGGCCGCCGGGACGCGGGGCGGTTGAGACTCCGGAGCGGGGTAGACGCACGGTGGCGTAGTCGATACGCCACCCCGCGTGCACGTGCATCTGCTCATGCATTGGCATATGAACACAGCTATGATCCGAGACAGTTGACACCTGCACCAAACGTCTCGGGGAGCTACCAGTGCATCACGCGCACCACGCGTACAACGGCATGGCAGCCACGGAGCTGCAGGGTGTCGTCTGGCAGAAGAGCAGGCACAGCAACTCCCAGGGGTCCTGCGTGGAGTTCGCGAAGTTGCCGGGGGGAAACGTCGCGGTGCGCAATTCGCGCCATCCCGACGGGCCGGCGCTCGTCTACACGCCCGCCGAGATCGAGGCGCTGCTGCTGGGCGTGAAGGACGGGGAGTTCGACCACCTCGTGTGAGCCGCGCGGGCTGCCCCGTGCTCGCGTCGCACGCGAAGCCCCGCGCCCCCCTCGCACGCGAAGGGCCCCGGCGACCGATGTCACCAGGGCCCGTACGTGTCTTTACGTCCGCCCGCTACTCCGGCCCCAACCGGAACAGCGCCCACACCACCTTGCCCTGGAGCGTCCCCGCCAGCGGGTGCCAGCCCCAGCTGTCGCTGAACGAGTCGACCAGGAACAGCCCGCGGCCCGACTCGGCGGCGAAGTCCTCGTCGCCCGCGCGGGCTTCAGGGCTCTCCTGGCTGGGGTCGCGGACGGCGCACACCAGCCGGCTCGTCCAGCGCATCAGGTGCAGGCGGACCGACGGGCACTGGCCGTCCTCGTGCGGGGCGTCGGCCGGGAGTGCGTGGCGCAGCGCGTTGGTGACGAGTTCGGAGACGACCAGGGCGACGTCGTCGAAGCGATCGTGGAGATCCCACTGGGTGAGCGTCGACTGCGTGAACTTCCTTGCCCCGCGCACCGCTTCGTAGCGGGGTGGCAGGGCGCAGGAGGCGGAGCTGGAGACGGCTGCGGGATCGATCGGCGGAAGCCCCTGCCGTAACGGCTCGAGCATGGTCGATCCATTCGTCCCCATGCGAGGCACTCCCGGGAATCGCGGCTGTGGTGCTACAACACGAACGAGCACGCAGGTGCGCGGGGTCCATGGTTCCGAATGCGACCATCGGATGCAAGGGCAGATGCACGTGCACGCGCCGGACCTGTCCCTCCCCGTGCCGTTTGTTGTGCATATCTTCTGCCGACCACTTTGGCGCTCCGGCCGAAGAGGCCCTCTTTCCGTAATCGAATGTGTACGGGCTGAAGCGTTTTGGTGGCAGAATCCGGGGCTCGGAGAGCTCGGGGGTTGCTCCCGTCAGAAACCAACCGACGCGAAGGGGAGGCCGGAGCCGTGACCGCAGGCGAAACCGGCGGGACGAGCGGGAGCGTCGTGCGACGCATACTGCTGGGCTCACAGCTCAGGCGGCTGCGTGAGTCGCGTGGCATCACGCGCGAGGCGGCCGGCTACTCGATCCGTGCATCCGAATCCAAGATCAGTCGTATGGAGTTGGGAAGGGTGAGCTTCAAGGCCAGGGACGTCGAGGACCTCCTCACCCTGTACGGCGTCAGCGACGACATGGAGCGCGGCTCGCTGCTGGGCCTCGCACGCGAGGCCAACGTGGCGGGGTGGTGGCACAGCTTCGGCGACGTGCTGCCCGGCTGGTTCCAGACGTACATCGGCCTGGAGGGCGCGGCCTCGCTCATCCGGATCTACGAAGTCCAGTTCGTCCACGGCCTGTTGCAGACCGAGGCGTACGCGCACGCGGTGGTCTCCCGCGGCATGCCCGACGCCCCGCACGCCGAGATCGAGCGCCGGGTCGCGCTCCGCCTGGAGCGGCAGAAGGTGCTGGTCTCGGAGAACGCGCCGCGCTTCCACGCCGTGCTCGACGAGGCGGCGCTGCGCCGCCCGTACGGCGACCGGTCCGTCATGCAGGGCCAGTTGCGCCATCTGATCGAGATCTCCGAGCACCCGAACGTCACGCTCCAGGTGATGCCGTTCAGCTTCGGCGGGCACGCAGGCGAGAGCGGCGCGTTCACGATGCTGAGCTTCCCCGAGTCGGACCTGTCGGACGTGGTGTACCTGGAGCAGCTGACCAGCGCCCTGTACCTCGACAAGCGCGAGGAGGTCGCCCAGTACGCGCGGGTCCTCGAGCGGCTCCAGGAGGAGAGCCCGGACTCGGAAGGCAGCCGTGATCTTCTCCGCGGTCTCCTTCAACTCTCGTGAGACATAAGTACGATGACGTGACGTCAGTGCAGTCGTGTTTCCGATGTCCGCCACCGCGGTCAGGGGGTCTCGTCGTATGTCCTACTTCAGCGAGCTGGCACACCAGTTCATAGACGGCGAATGGAAGCCGGGCAGCGGCTCGTGGGACATCATCGACTTCAACCCGTACAGCGGGGAGAAGCTGGCGTCCATCACCGTGGCCACCGCCGCCGAGGTCGACCGCGCGTACCGGGCCGCCGAGCGCGCGCAGACCGCGTGGGCCGAGACCAACCCGTACACGCGGCGACTGGTCTTCGAGCGGGCGCTGCGGATCATCGAGGAGCGCGAGGAGCAGATCGCCGAGACGATCGTCGCGGAGCTCGGCGGTACGCGCCTGAAGGCGGCCTTCGAGCTGCATCTGGCGAAGGAGTTCCTGCGCGAGGCGATCCAGCTGGCGCTGCGTCCCGAGGGCCGGATCCTGCCCTCTCCGGTGGACGGCAAGGAGAACCGCGTCTACCGGGTGCCGGTCGGCGTGGTCGGGGTGATCAGCCCCTTCAACTTCCCCTTCCTGCTGTCTATCAAGTCGGTCGCGCCGGCCCTCGCGCTCGGCAACGCGGTGGTCCTCAAGCCGCACCAGAACACGCCGATCTGCGGCGGCACGCTCGTCGCGAAGGTCCTCGAGGACGCGGGCCTGCCGGCCGGTCTGCTCAACGTGGTGGTCACCGACATAGCGGAGATCGGCGACGCGCTCATCGAGCACCCGGTCCCGAAGGTCATCTCCTTCACCGGCTCCGACAAGGTCGGCCGGCACGTGGCGACCGTCTGCGCGGCCAACTTCAAGCACGCGGTGCTCGAACTCGGCGGCAACAGCGCCCTGATCGTCCTTGACGACGCGGACGTGGACTACGCGGTGGACGCGGCGGTGTTCAGCCGTTTCGTGCACCAGGGGCAGGTCTGCATGGCGGCCAACCGGATCCTGGTGGATCGCACGCTGGAGGCGGAGTTCACCGAGAAGTTCGTCGCCAAGGTGCGCACGCTGCGGGTCGGCGACCCGACCGACCCGGCCACCCACATAGGGCCGCTCATCAACGGCCAGCAGGCGGAGGCGGTCTCCTCGCTCGTCGACCAGACCGTGGCGGAGGGCGCCACGGCGCTGCTGCACGGCTCCGTCGAGGGCAACGTGGTCTCCCCGTCCGTGCTGACCGGGATAGCGCCCGACGCGCCCGTCCTGAGCCAGGAGATATTCGGCCCGGTCGCGCTGATCGTGCCGTTCGACGGCGAGGAGGAGGCGGTGCGGATCGCCAACGACACGCCGTACGGGCTGAGCGGCGCCGTCCACACGGGTGACGTCGAGCGCGGCGTGCGGATCGCCAAGCGCATCCACACCGGCATGATCCACATCAACGACGGCACCGTGCACGACGAGCCGATCGTGCCCTTCGGCGGCGAGAAGCACTCCGGCGTCGGCCGGCTCAACGGCGACTCGATGATCGACGCGTTCACCACCCAGAAGTGGATCTCGGTGCAGCACGGCCGCAGCCGCTTCCCGTTCTGAGGTTCCCCAGGAAGTCGAAGAGACGGGACCCTTGAGGACAGAAGCTGTCCTCAAGGGTCCCTAACGTAGTGGGTGTCGAGAGGGCACAGGGCCCTCTGACTCGGAAGGCGGACACCATGGTTGCTCTCGTTCCCGTAGAGGCCCCCGGCGACGAGCGCGGCGCGTTCCTCAACTTCGTCGAGGCGCAGCGCGCGGCCCTTCGCCGCGTGGCCCTCGGCCTCACCGAGGAGCAGGCGGCGAGCCGCCCCAGCGCCAGCGAGCTGAGCCTCTCCGGCCTGATCAAGCACGTGGCCGAGGTCGAGCTGAACTGGCTGCGCCTCGCGCAGCAGCGGCCGAACGAGCGGCAGCGCACCCAGGAGACCTGGGGCGACGCGTTCCGGCTCGTCGACGACGAGACCATCCCCGAGATCCTGGCCTTCTGGGACGGCGTGGCGAAGGAGACCGAGGAGTTCGTGCGGACGGTGCCGAGCCTGGACGACACCTTCCCGCTGCCGCCCGCACCCTGGTTCCCGAAGGACGGCCGGGTCAGCATGCGCTGGATGCTCCTGCACCTGGTGCAGGAGATGGGCCGGCACGCCGGGCACGCGGACGTCATCCGGGAGTCCCTGGACGGGCAGACCTCCTTCGAGCTGATCGCCCTGGAGAAGCAGGGGCAGCAGGGCTGAGCCCCCCGGATGCGGCCGCCCCGTACCCTAGTCAAAATTGATTAGGGAGGTGGTGGGGATGTCGGCGATCCGGCTCCTCGTCCTGGGCGCGGTCAAGCAGCATGGACGCGCGCACGGCTACCAGGTCCGCAACGACCTGGAGTACTGGGGCGCGCACGAGTGGTCCAACGCCAAGCCCGGCTCGATCTACCACGCGCTCAAGCAGATGGCCAAGCAGGGCCTGCTGCGCGCGTACGAGATCGCGCCGAGCACGGCCGGCGGCCCGCCGCGCGTCGAGTACGAGCTCACGGACAAGGGCGCGGAGGAGTACCTCACGCTGCTGCGCGAGGCGCTGACGACCTACGACCAGAAGATGGACGTCCTCTCGGCGGGCATCGGCTTCATCGTCGACCTGCCGCGCGAGGAGGCGGTGGAGCTGCTGCGCCTGCGGCTGCGGGCGCTGGACGAGTGGCGCGCGGCGGTGACCGCGTACTACACCCCGGAGGGCGGGCCGGGGCAGCTCGGGCACATCGGCGAGATCATGCACTACTGGGTGCACACGGCCGACGCGGGCAAGGAGTGGACGCTCGGCCTGATCGAGCGGATCGAGGGCGGGGCCTACGTGTTCGCGGGGGAGGGCGAGCCCTTCGTCGGGGTGCTCGCCGAGGGGCAGGAGAACCCGTTCGCGACGGGCGGCGAGGGCGACGCCTCAGCGGGCGAGGGCGACGGCCCGCCGGGCGAGGGCTACACCTCGGCAGGCGCGGACGATGACGGGGACAGCTAGCTAATCAAGTTTGACCAATCGACTCCGAGGGCTTACCTTCCCCCAGTGGTCAAATTTGACTACCCACTTTTCGGGAGGTGTCGGATGACGGACGCGATCGTCGTCGAGGGCGCGCGGAAGCGGTACGGGGACAAGCAGGCCCTGGACGGACTCGACCTGACCGTGCGGCGCGGCACGGTCCACGGCCTCCTCGGGCCCAACGGCGCGGGGAAGACGACCACGGTGCGGATCCTGGCCACCCTGCTGCGCCACGACGAGGGCGTGGTGCGGGTGGCGGGGCACGACGTACGGACGCAGGCGGACCAGGTCCGGCGGCGGATCGGGCTGCTCGGCCAGCACGCGGCCCTCGACGAGGAGCTGGGCGGCCGGCAGAACCTGGAGATGTTCGGGCGGCTCTACCACCTGGGCGCGCGGCGCGCCGGGGAGCGGGCCGACGAGCTCCTGGAGCGGTTCGGGCTCGCGGACACCGGGCGCAAGGCGGTCAAGCAGTACAGCGGCGGCATGCGGCGGCGGCTCGACCTGGCGGCCTCGCTGATCACGGAGCCGGAGGTGCTCTTCCTGGACGAGCCCACCACCGGGCTCGACCCGCGCGGGCGGGCGGAGGTGTGGGAGTCGGTGCGCTCCCTGGTCGGCGGGGGCACGACCGTGCTGCTGACGACCCAGTACCTGGAGGAGGCCGACCGGCTCGCGGACCGGATCGCGGTCGTGGACCGAGGCCGGGTCGTCGCCGACGGCACGCCCGACGAGCTGAAGTCCCGGGCCGGGCAGGACCGGATCGACGTGGTCGTACGGGACGTCGGCAGACTCGCCGAGGCGGCCGTGCTGCTGCCGGTCCGGCCGGACGAGGTGGCCGTGGACCCGGACCGGGGCCGGATCAGCGCGCCGGTGACCGACCGGATGGGCTCGCTCGCCGAGACGGTACGGGCGCTGGAGGCGGCCGGGATCGAGGCGGAGGACATCGCGTTGCGGCGGCCGACGCTCGACGAGGTCTTCCTGCGGTTGACGGGCGAACCCGCGGGTGCGAGCGACAAGGAGGTGGCCGCATGAGCGCGGCGTACGCAATGAGCGACTGCTGGACCATGACCCGGCGCGAGCTCGCGCACTGGGCGCGGCAGCCGGTGCAGGTCCTGGTCGGCCTGGTCTTCCCCGTGATGATGCTGCTGATGTTCGGCTACCTGGTCGGCGGCGGCCGGGGCGTGGAGGGCGCGTACGTCGACTTCCTGGTGCCCGGGATGCTGACGCTGACCATGGTGTTCGGCCTGGAGGGCACGATGACGGCCGTCACCCGGGACCTCGACAAGGGCGTCATCGACCGCTTCCGCGCCATGCCGATGGCCGACGGCGCGGTGCTCGTGGGGCGGTCGGCCGCCGACATGCTCCAGTCGGCGGTCGGGCTGCTGCTGATGATCGGCGTCGGGTACGCGATCGGCTGGCGCGCGGACGGCGGCCTCGGGCCCTTCCTCGGGGCGGTGGGGCTGCTGCTCCTGCTGCGCTTCGCGATGCTGTGGATCGGGATCTACCTGGCGCTGATCGCCGGGCGGGCGGAGCTGGTGCAGGCCGTGCAGATCCTGGTGTGGCCGATCGGTTTCCTGTCCAACGCGTTCGCGACGCCCGACGCGATGCCGGGCTGGCTGGGCGCGGTCGTGGAGTGGAACCCGATGTCGGCGACGGCGACGGCGGTGCGTGAGCTGTTCGGCAACCCGGGCGGCGCGCCGGGCTGGACGCTCGCGGCCGTGCTCTGGCCGCTGGCGCTGCTCGCGGTCTTCTTCCCGCTGGCGGTACGGCGGTTCGGCCGCCTGAGCAGGTAGCAGGGCGACCCGTCGTAGCCCGTCTAGTGATGGAACGCCGTCGCCGCCCCCCGATCGGCCGTGAACGGGTGCGGCTGGCGGCGCAGTTCGGGCAGGAGCCGGTTCAGGTCCTCCATGAACAGCCCCGCCAGGTCCTCGGAGAAGCCGTTGCGGCAGACGACCCGGAGCACCGACAGGTCCTGCCGGTTGGCGGGGAACGTGTACGCGGGGACCAGCCAGCCGAATTCGCGCAGCCGGCGCGAGACGTCGAAGACGTCGTACGCGGTGACGTCGGCGGCCGTGGTGAAGGCGAAGACGGGCAGCTGGTCGCCTCGGCTGAGGAGCCGGAAGTCGCCCGTGGCCTCGATCCGTTCGGCGAGGCTCCGGGCGACGTCCCGGCTGGTCTGCTGGACCAGCCGGTAGCCCTCCCGGCCGAGCCGCAGGAACGTGTAGTACTGAGCGACGACCTGCGCCCCGGGCCGGGAGAAGTTGAGCGCGAAGGTCGGCATGTCGCCGCCCAGGTAGTTCACCCGGAAGACCAGGGACTCGGGCAGTTCGGCGGGCGAGCGCCACAGCGCCCAGCCGACGCCCGGGTAGACCAGGCCGTACTTGTGGCCGGAGGTGTTGATCGAGGAGACGCGGGGGAGTCGGAAGTCCCAGACCAGGTCCGGTTCGAGGAAGGGCGCGACCATCCCGCCGGACGCGCCGTCGACGTGCACCGGGATGTCGAGCCCGGTCCGCTCCTGGAGGGCGTCCAGGGCCGCGCAGACCTCGCCGACGGGCTCGTACGAGCCGTCGTACGTCGAGCCGAGCACGGCGACGACCCCGATGGTGTTCTCGTCGCAGAGCTCGGCGGCGGCCTGCGGGTCCAGATGGAAGCGCTCGCCCTCCATCGGCACCAGGCGGGGCTCGACCTCCCAGAAGTTGCAGAACTTGTCCCAGCAGACCTGGACGTTGACGCCCATCACCAGGTTGGGCCGGGCCGTGCCCGGATAGCGGTCCTTGTTGCGCAGTGCCCAGCGGCGCTTGAGGGCCATCCCGGCGAGCATGCAGGCCTCGCTGGAGCCGGTGGTGGAGCAGCCGACGCCGGCCGGGTCGGGGGCATGCCAGAGGTCGGCGAGCATGGCGACGCAGCGCCGCTCCAGTTCGGCCGTGCGCGGGTACTCGTCCTTGTCGATCATGTTCTTGTCGCGGCACTCCGCCATCAGCACCCCGGCCTGGGGCTCCATCCAGGTGGTGACGAAGGTGGCAAGGTTGAGCCGGGAGTTCCCGTCCAGCAGCAGCTCGTCGTGGACGAGCTGGTACGCGCTCATGGGCGGCAGCGGTCCGTCGGGCAGACGATGCCGGGGCGGCGCCGCGGTCATGCCGCCGACGGGGTTGGCCCCGCCGTAGAACGGGTTGACGGCGGTCCGGCGCTCCGGCTCGTGCGGACCGTGGTGCAGCGGCATGGGGACTCCTGGGTGAGGGAGGGGCAGGGGCCACGAGCCCACCATAAAGACGTAAATCCGGCATAACATCCCGAGATTCGGGCTTGAACCTCACGTGGCGTGAGGCAGCACGCTGGATTCCGAACGCAAGAAGGGAGCGGGAGACGGTGAGCTATTCCGTGGGACAGGTCGCCGGTTTCGCCGGGGTCACGGTGCGCACGCTGCACCACTACGACGAGATCGGACTGCTCTCCCCGAGCGGGCGCAGCCATGCGGGACACCGACGCTACGACGGCGGCGACCTCGACCGGCTGCAGCAGATCCTGTTCTACCGGGAGCTCGGCTTCCCGCTCGACCAGGTCGCGGCCCTGCTCGACGACCCCGACGCGGACCCGCAGGAACACCTGCGGCGGCAGCACGAGCTGCTCTCCGCCCGGATCGCCGAGCTGACGAAGATGGCCGAGGCCGTCGAGCACGCCATGGAGGCGAAGAAGATGGGCATCAACCTCACGCCCGAGGAGAGGTTCGAGGTCTTCGGGGACAAGGACCCGGAGCAGTACGCCGAGGAGGCCGAGGCCCGCTGGGGCGGCACCGACGCCTACGCCGAGTCCCAGCGCCGCACGGCCCGCTACACCAAGGCGGACTGGAAGCGCATGCAGGACGAGGTCGCCGACTGGGGCAGCCGCTACGACGCCCTGATGGGCGAGGGCGAGCCCTCCGACGGCGAGCGGGCCATGGACATGGCCGAGGAGCACCGGCTGCACATCGACTCGTGGTTCTACGAGTGCGGGTACAAGATGCACACCTGCCTCGGCGACATGTACGTGCAGGACGAGAGGTTCAAGGCGTACTACGACACCATGCGCCCCGGCCTCGCCGAGCACGTGCGCGACGCGATCCACGCGAACGCGCGCCGGCACGGGTACACCCCGGAGGACGCCGCCTAGTCCGTACGGGGGACGGAGCCGCCGTCCCCCGTACGGGCACGTCACACGCCTACACGCGGGGCGAGATCACCGCGGCCGTGCCGTACGCGCACACCTCCGTGCCCACGTCCGCGGCCGCCGCCACGTCGAAGCGGAACATCAGGACCGCGTTCGCGCCGCGCGCCCGCGCCTGCTCCACCAGCCGCTCCATCGCCTGGCTGCGGGTCTCCACCAGGGTCTTCGTCAGGCCCTTCAGTTCGCCGCCGACCATCGACTTCAGGCCCGCGCCGATCTGGCTGCCCAGATGTCGGGAGCGCACGGTCAGGCCGAAGACCTCGCCGATGACCTCCGTGACCTCGTATCCGGGCACGTCGTTCGTCGTGACCACCAGGACGTCGGGGTGCGGGCCCTGCCCGCCGCCGAACTCGTCGATACTCATGGCGACAGACTCACTCCGGAGCGTGCGGCCCGCAAACCCTGCGGCGGCTCCTCGCAAGCCCGGGGCCGCCGGTGGAACCCGGGCCGTTCAGGAAGCGTTGATAGCTTTAAGGCGGCCGAACCGCCCTCACGCGACCCCTGGAGCCCGGAACCCGTGAATACGCTTGCCCTCGGACCGAGCTGGCTGGACCCGGACTACTTGATCCAGACCTTCGGTCTGATCGGTGTCCTGGTCATCGTCTTCGCCGAGTCCGGACTCCTCATCGGCTTCTTCCTGCCGGGCGACTCGCTGCTCTTCACCACCGGCCTGCTGGTCACCACCGGCAAGCTGGACAGCCCGCTGTGGCTGGTGTGCACCCTGGTGGTCGCCGCCGCGATCATCGGCGACCAGGTCGGCTATCTCTTCGGCCGGAAGGTCGGGCCCGCGCTCTTCTCACGCCCGGACTCCAAGCTGTTCAAGCAGGAGAACGTGGAGAAGGCGCACGAGTTCTTCGAGAAGCACGGCCCGAAGTCGCTGATCCTGGCCCGCTTCGTGCCCATCGTGCGGACGTTCACGCCGATCATCGCCGGCGTGAGCCGGATGAACTACCGCTCGTTCCTGATCTTCAACGTCATCGGCGGCCTGCTGTGGGGCGCGGGCGTGACGCTGCTCGGCGCGTCCCTCGGCAAGATCGAGTTCGTGCACAAGCACATCGAGATGATCCTCATCCTCATCGTGCTGATCTCCGTGGTCCCGATCGTCATCGAGTACCTGCGGGCCCGCTCCCAGTCCAAGAAGGCCCAGGCCGCCGAGGGCGGCCAGGCCCCCGGCCCGGCGGGCCAGCGCGGCCGGCACGCCAAGCGCTAGGTGTATTGATCACGAGCGTTGTTGACACCGGTCTGGTCTTGAACATGGCGAAGACCTCCGGTGTGGTGGGAGCTGTCTAGGAACTCACCTCACGGAGGTCTTCGTGGCCCACCGTAATGCCCGGCTGACGGTCTTCGGTAGGAGACTG
>NZ_DATCVQ010000190.1:0-5329 GCF_036566765.1 Streptomyces sp. | reverse complement strand
GGACGACCTGCGGGTGAGAGACCGCCTCGCCGACCGGTTGCGCATGGCGGAGCCCGCGCTGCGCGGGCCCATGGTCCGGGCGGCCGAGGAGATCGATGCGATCTACCGCGCCCACACGGACGACGACGGCGGGGAGTTCCTGGGACGGGTGACGCGGTCCGGCACGGCGGTGCGGGAGCGCGGCTGGTGGTGGCAGCGGCGGCCGCGGCGTGTGCCGTGGATCCGATGACTACGGTGGGTGTGCCGGCCGATCTGCTCGTCAGTCGGCGCCTCGGCCGGGCGAGCCGGCCGACGTGCCCGCCGCGGTCGTCGGGGCCCCTGTGGCGCGGGTGGACGCGGCGGCGGAGGACGGCGACCAGGAGTCGCGGGACTGAGATGCCGAACTGCTGTGCACGCACCGCGGCCTGCGCGTTTGCTCCGGCGTCCGAATCGAGAGGGGAGGCTGACGTGGAAGAGATCCTGTTCGGTGAGATGCCGGTACGCGTCGCACCTGGTGACCCGATGCCCTGGCCCCTTCGGCTGAGCTTCGGTGCCCTGCTGGCGATCTCAGGGCCCTATCGGAGCGCGGACGAGCATGAGCAGCACCTTCTGGAGACGAGCGGCGCCGGGTCGTGGGTCGACCACGGCAACGATGAACTGCGGTTCTCCTCGGACACAGGTGAGCTGGTGAGCGTCTGGCTTCCGACTCCCGGGAGCGTTGTTCCGGACAGCGCTGATCTGGGTTTCTGGCTGAAGGCCGGTCGTGTCGAGGGACGGCTGGCAGTGGTGCCGGGCACCTATTTCGACGTGCCGCTCACATCCGTGCGGTGGTGCGAGAGTTCCGGCTCGGTGCTGGTCTGTCTGACCGAGGAGGGTTTCTCGGGGGACCCAGCCGTTCGTTCGCGGCTCCGGATCGCGCAGGACCTGGACGTACTCATCGCTGATGGTCGGTACGTGGGTTGGCTTCTGGAACGCCCCGCCACGCATCTCAACGACTCCTGGACGGCAGAGCCGGTTTCCCCTGAGGATCCCGAGCTGGGCGCTTGGCTCGCCCGGTTTTTCGCCCTCACCGACGACGACGTCTTTGACGTGATCGTGGACGGAGATCCCACGCCGCTCGAGCACCTCAGAGAGCTGCTGGCGGACGTCCGCACCGAGGAAGGGGACCGAGCCCGTCGCAGGATTTTCCGGGATGCGCTGGACGACGTGATCGACTGCCACACTGGCTTCGATTCTTGAGGCAAGTGGGCCTTTCAGCCAGGTCGCACGGGGAGACCTGTGCGGTCCCGGCCGCGTTCCCGTCCTCCCGCTCCGCCTGCCGGGTGTCAGTGGCCGGTGGAAGACTCCCGGGCATGGATGACTCTCAAGCCAAGGCGGATCTTCTCCGCTATCTGCAGGACGCCCGCGACGCTCTTCTCTGGAAGCTCGACGGGCTGTCGGAGTACGACATCCGTCGGCCCATGACCCCGACCGGTACGAACCTGCTGGGGCTGGTCAAGCACGTCGCTGGTGTGGAGTTGGGGTACTTCGGCGACACGTTCGGGCGGCCGTTCTTCACCGAGCAGCCGCCGGCCTGGTACCGGGAGACCGCCGAGGACAACGCCGACATGTGGGCGACGGCGGAGGAGTCCCGGGAGCAGATCGTGGAGCTCTATCGGCAGGCGTGGAAGCACGCCGACGCCACGATCTCGGCGCTGCCGCTCGACGCCACAGGCCGTGTGCCGTGGTGGCCGCAGGAGCGGCGGCAGGTGACGCTGCATCACGTCCTCGTGCGCGTGCTCGCCGACACCCAGCGGCACGCCGGCCACGCCGACATCCTCCGGGAGCTCACTGATGGGGCTGTGGGCGAGGGGGCCGGGGGGAGCAGCGTGCCGCCTGGGGAGCCGGCGTGGTGGGCGGAGTACCGGGACCGCGTGGAGCGCGCGGCTCGGGAGGCGGAGGAGGGGTGAGCTGGACCGAGAGGACGGGACCGCCCCTGAATTGCCTCGCCGCATCCCAGCGGACCTAGGTACCGTCCTTGGCATGACGGAGGACGACGAGAAGGCCCGGGCCGCCGTGCGGCTCGTGGAGGACCTCGTGGCGAAGGTGCCGGGGTTCGAGGAGGCGTACGAGACGCACGTGGACGAGGAGCACGGGGTGCTCTCGTACGTGTTCTTCGCCATCGACGTCGTCAACGAGACCGTCCGGTCCTACCTGGGGGAGGCGGATCCGGACGGTCCCGACTGGCGGCAGGTCCTCGCGTTCCTGGAGGAGGAGAGCCGGCGGGCGGTGCCCGGGGCGTACTCGGTCATCGTGACGTCCTTCCTGGACCAACTCCCGTACAAGGGGCAGCCTGGGTTCGGGATCGAGGCACACCTCGGGCCGGTCATGACCGCGAAGTACCTGGAGCTGCGGCCCTTCATGGCCGAGGCGCTGGGGGAGGGCGGGAGCCGCTAGCCGCGGCCCGTCGGGCCGTCCAGGTCCGCCAGGGCGCTTCTGATGGAGGCGATCACCGCGGCCGGTCTTCTGAACACCTCCGTCGCCGTGAAGCGGAGGATCCGGCGGACGCCGGGACAGCCGGACAGGGCGTTGTAGCGGCGGACGTCGCGTTCGTGGGCGTGCCGGGTGCCGTGGAAGGCGTAGCCCTCGATCTCGATGACCAGGCCGGCCTTGCGGAAGTAGAAGTCCGGGCGGACCGTTCTGCCGCTCGGGGTGCGCAGGACGGGCTGGGACTCGGGGTGGAGGCCCGCGTCGTGCATGTGGAGGCGGGCGACCGTCTCGGCGGGGGAGCCGGCGGCCGGGTCGGCCAGGGACAGCCACTTCCGGGCGGCCGGGGCTCCGGGGCGGCGGGCGCGCAGTTCGTCGGCCAGGGCCTCGGGGCGGACCAGGGCCTCGCGGCGTACGCCCCTGATCACGCGTCGCGCGAGGGCCGAGTCCGCCGGCACCACGGCCTCCTCCCGGCAGCGGGCGCGGCGCATGAGGTCGGCGACGGTCCGCGCGGGCGTCGTGACGCGCAGGCCTCTGCGCACCACGTGGTCCGGTTCGGCGAGGGGCGCGCGGTGGACACGGACGCCCAGGCGCGCGCCGGAGTGGCACGGGTGGACGAATTCCAGCGTCCCCATGTCCGGCTCTCCCGCGAGGAGTTCGATGCGGAGCACGGCAGCGGCCGTGCGGTGGCTGCACACAAGGCGCGGCGAGAGCAGCTGTATCGCCGTGGCCTTCGTCTTCCAGTCCACGTCCCTTCCCGGCACGGCCCACGCGCCCCGGCACAGGGGCTGCCAGCCCTCGGCGCGCAGGACGCGGCGGAGGCGGCCGGGTGGTACGCCGGCGTCGTGGGCCCATGCGGTCAGGAGGATTCCACCCCTGGCCATCACCGTGAGGTCGCGCATGCGGCAACGATCCACCCGCCACCACCATCCCCGCATCCCCTGTGGACAACGAACCCCGCACCGCCTGTGGACAACCTCGGGGTCGTCGGTGCGGGGGCCTAGGGTCGACTCATGACCGAGACCGCGACGGGCGGCGAGCCCGAGACCCTGAACGGGCTGACGCCCGGGCCCGACTGGGCCGCGCTGGAGCACGCGTACGGGAGCGCCGAGGACGTGCCCGAGCTGCTGCGCACGATGGAGTCCGTGGACGCGGACGAGCGCGAGGCGGCGATGGACGAGCTGGTGTCGTCCCTCTTCCACCAGGGCGACGTCTACTCGGCGTCTGCCGCCGCCCTCCCGTACCTCGCCCGGCTCGCACTCGACGGTCCCGGGCACCGCAAGGAGCTCCTGTGGCTCGTCGGGGGGATCGCGGGCGGCGCGGGGAACCAGGAGGAACGGGCCGCGGTGCGGCGGGCCGTGGCCGAGACGCTGCCGGAACTGGCCGCACTCGCGACGGACGAGGACCCCGGCGTGCGGCAGGCCGTGGTGTGGCTGATCACCGCCGCCGAGGACGCCGCGATACCGCTGATGCCGCTGCTGCGGGCCCGGTTCGACGAGGAGCGGGACGCCGACGTGCGCGCGGACGTCGTCACCGCGCTCGGCCTCCTCGACCTCGACGACGCGACCCGTCGAGCACGGGCGACGGCGCTGCTCGAAGCGGCAGGCGGCGAGCCGGCCGCCGTGCGCCTCGCCGCCGTCACCGACCTGCTGCGCACAGCACCACTGCCGCTCCCGACCGACCTCGTGCGCCTGGCCGCCGCCACGTACCGGGAGCACCCCTGGGAGCAGCACCACGAGCAGTGGCCGGACCACTACCGCACCCTCGCCGACCGGCTCCTCGACGACCCCGACGCGGCGCTTCTCGCTATGGCGGAGGGCGACATGCCGCTCGCCGACGCGATCCTCGAACGGTGGCGGGACTGCGAGCGGCGGGCGCTGAGCCGGCTGGTCGCGGAGCTCGCGCACCCGTACGAGATGCACGACGTCGCCCGCCTGGGCGAGGCCTTCCCGGGTGGGGAGGAGCAGCCCTGGCTCACGCCGCACCTGGCGTCGGAGGACCCTGCGATGCGCTCGGCGGCCGTGGTGGCGGCGCTGCGCTTCCGGGTGCCGGGCGCGCTCGGCCACGTACGGCGCCTGATGGACGAACTCCCCGCCGAGGACGGCACGAAGCTCGCGGTCCACGCGGCCGCGGAGGTCCTCGGCCCGGCGGCCGAGCCGCTGGCGGCCAGGGTCGCGGACCTGCTCCGCGACGACGGCGGAAGCCTCGACCCGCGCCTTGGCGGGTCCGTGGCCGAGGAGTGGGTCGCGGTGCTGGGGGGCTTCCCGCAGCACGCCGCCCGCTGTCTCCCCGCACTCGCCCGCCTGGCTCCCGCGTCGTCCGCGGCCTGCCAGGTCCTGGCCGCGACGGCAGCACACGGCGGACCGGGCCCGGAAGCCATACGCGCCCTGCGCGAGGCCGGGAGCGAGGCCGCGGCCTTCGCGTACCTGCACCTCACCGGCGACCACGGGCCGGCGCTGACGCTGGTACGGGACGAACTCCGCGGCGACCGGCGGGCCTGGGCCCTGCCGTCGGCGGGAAGACTCGGGCCGGCGGGCGCCGAGCTCCTGCCGGACGTCGAACGAAGCCTCGGGGCGATCACCCGGGAGACCCGCGCCGCCGCGGCCGCCGCGATCTGGCGGATCACCGGCCGCACGGAGGACACCGCGCCATTGCTCGTCGATGTCGTCGTCCGGGGCTGGGGAACGGCCACCCCCCGCCTGGAAGCCCTCCGCACCCTCACCGAAATGCGCCTCCTCCCGGACACAGCCCGCCCCGCCGTCGAGGCCCTGGCCCACGGCCCCCGCCGCGCCGCCCACGCCCTCCCCCTCATCGACGACGGCGCCCGCCACCCCGACGACGTCCTCCGAGAGGCCGCCCGCCGCCTCCTGTCCGCGACAAGCCC
>NZ_DATCVQ010000189.1:0-11344 GCF_036566765.1 Streptomyces sp. | reverse complement strand
CGGCAGCCGTCCGTGCGCGGGGTCGAGGGGGCCGTGCGGGGGCCGGTCCGGGGCTCCGCCCGGGTGACCATCGACACACTTCCGGAGCCGTCCCGCCGGGTGGTCTGGACGGCGCACCGCGGCGGCGCGCTGGAGGCCCCGGAGAACAGCATGACCGCGCTGTCGAAGGCGTACGCGCGCGGGACGGCGGACGTCCTGGACGTGGACGTGCGGATGCTCCGGGACGGCGTCCTGGTGGCGATGCACGACGCGACGCTGGACCGCACGACGTACTCGACCGGGCCGGTGAAGGAGCTGGAGGCGCGGGACTGGGCGCGGGTGCGGCTGCGCGGGACGCGTCCGGCGCAGCGGCCGCCGACGCTCGCGGAGGTGCTGGAACGGTTCGGCGGGCGGCGGGTGCTGATGCTGGAGGCGAAGGACCCGGCCTCCCTGGAGCCGCTGGCCCGGGCGCTGCACGCGCGCGGTCTGGCGGACTCCGTCCTGGTCAACTCCAACCGGCCGTGGGTGGCCCGGGAGGCGCACCGGCTCGGGCTGCGGGCCCAGTTGTGGCGCTCGGCGCGCCAGATGCGCGACGACGACCCGACGCAGTGGCGCGACGTCGTCGACGTCCTGGACGTCGACCACCGCGCCCGCGACGAGGACCTCCGCCGCGCCGTCCTGTCCGGCGTCCCCCGCGTCTGGGCCCACACCGTGAACACCCCCGAGGCCCGCGACCGCGCCCTGCGCCTCGGCTGCGACGGCATCATCACGGACGCGCCGGAACGACTGGGCCGGGAGTAGTCACGTTGCGCGACGGGAAGGGCGTGGCGCGTCACCCGGAGTGACGGGGCGGGGTCATGATGGCCGCCCGAGGCCGCGGTCGTCACGGCTCCCGCGCGGGGGCGGGTCGCGGCCGGAGAAGAGGAGCGCACATGCCGAGCAACCTCGCACGAGGGCCCCTTCCGGACCCGTGGCTGGTCAACATCACCGTCCCGGTGTCCGTGGCGAACGAACTCGACCAGATGCAGACCGTGATCAAGAAGGTGATGACGCAGTACGGGTGTCCCACCTGCCACTCCGGAATCGACCTCCGGATCAACATCGCCCGGGACTTCGTGGTCAACCCGGCCGGCGACGTCTTCCAGGGCACGGTCCTGCCCGTCACCGGGTAACGGCCGATGACGCAGCTCGGCGTGGGCCTCACCTACGTCCCCGGCCTCGACCGGATCCTCGACGCCTGCGCCGATCTGCTGGACGTCGTCGAGATCGAACCGCAGACCCTGTGGCGCATCCGCTCCGACGGCACGATCTCGACCGACGAGGAGGTGCTGCGCCGGCTGGCGGACCTGCCCGGAGCCCGGCTGCTGCACGGCGTCGGCAACCCGGTCGGCGGCTGCCGGCTCCCGGACCGCGCGCACACGGCCCTCGTCGGCGAGCTCGCGGAGCGGCTCGGAGCGCCGTGGGTGAGCGAGCATCTGGCGTTCAATCAGGTCGGCGGGGAGGGAGAGGGCGGGCGCGCGAACGAGGACGAGGGCTTCCACACCGGCTTCATGCTGCCGCCGCGCCAGACGCCCGGCGGCGTCCGGACGGCCGTCCGCTCGGTCCGGGCGATGGCGGACGAACTGCCCGTCCCCCTCGCGGTGGAGATCGGCGCCAACTATCTGAGGCCCCGGGCCGACGAACTCGCCGACGGGGAGTTCGTGCGCCGGGTGGCCGAGGGCAGCGGCTGCGGGCTGCTGCTCGATCTCCACAACGTGCTGGCGAACGAACGCAACGGCCGCGGCAGCGCGGACGAGCTGGTGGCGGCGCTGCCGCTGGACCGGGTGTGGGAGGTGCATCTCGCGGGCGGCCTGGACCATCGCGGTTACTGGCTGGACGCCCATCACGGCCTGCCCGACGACGAGCTCATGGCCCTCGCCGAGCGGACGCTGCCCCGGCTGCCGGCCCTGCGCGCGGTCCTGTTCGAGGTGACGCCGTCCGCCGTGCCGCAGCTCGACGCGCAGCCGGTCCGCGCGTTGCTCGCACGACTGGACGCGCTGTGGGACCGCACCCGGCGACTCCCGCCCGTACTCTCCGCGCCGCCCCGGCCGGCGGAGGCGCCGCAGCCCGGCACGGCGTCCCCGTCCCCGTCCCCGTCCCCGTCCCCCGAGGAGTGGGAGCACACCCTGGGCAGCCTGGCGGTCGGGCGCGCACCGGCCACTCCCCTGGGCCGGGAGCTGGCGGCCGACCCCGCCGTCGGACTTCTCCGGGAACTCATCACGGAGGCCAGAGGCGGCGCCCTGGCCGGGGCCCTGCCGAACGCGATGCGCCTGCTGCTGCTCACCCTCGGCGGCGCGGAGGTGAGCGAACTCCTCGACGCGTACGGCCGCGCCGACACGCCCCGCCTGTTCGCCTCGCACGAGGCGGCTGCGTTCGCGGATCACCTGCGGCGGGTCCGTCCGGACGTTCCCTGGCTGGACGACGTGCTCGCCCTCGACCTCGGCCTCCTCCACGTCCGCTTGGACGGCGAACCCCGCACCGTCAGCCTCGGCACCGAGCCGACCGCCCTCCTCACCGCCCTGGGCGCGGGCCGCCTCCCGGTCGCTCCGCCCCGCGGGGAGTTCCGGGTCGAGCTCGTCGACCGGTGACTCCCAGCCCTACGGACGCGGGGCGAGCCCGCGCAGGACGTGGGTGAGGACCGCGTCGGCGTAGGCGTGGGTGAGAGGGAGGCTGCGGTACTGCCAGCGCTGGGCGAGCGGGGCGGTGAGGAGTTCGACGGCGACGCGGATGTCGGCGTCGGGGGCGATGTCGCCGTCCTCGCGGGCGGCCTCCAGGCGGCGGACGTAGTGCTGGAACTGGGGCTCCACGAGCTTCTCGGCCATCTGGGCGGCGAACTCCGGGCTGACCAGCCCCTCCGCCGCGAGCGCCCGGGTCGGGCCGTCGTACTTGGGGTCGTTGAGCTCGTCCACGGTGGCCCGCAGCACGTACCGCAGGTCGGCGGCGAGGTCGCCGGTGTCGGGGATGCCGCTCTCGGCGTCGCCCCCCAGGGCCTCGTTCGCCTGCTCCGCGAGGTCGAGGTAGGCGTCGAGGAGGACCGCGGCCTTGGAGGGCCACCAGCGGTAGATGGTCTGCTTGCCCACGCCGGCGCGGGCGGCGATGCCCTCGACGGTGGTCTTCGCGTAACCCGCCTCGGAGACGAGCGCGAGCGCGGAGTCGAAGATCGCACGACGCGAGCGCTCGCTGCGACGGGAGGCGTCGGGGGCCTTGGCGGGCGGCGTGGCGGGCTTCGCGGGCTTCTCGGAGGTCATGCCACCAGCTTCGACGAGACGAATCGTCTCGTCAAGCGCGGCGTCCGGTCCGCCCCGGGCGCAGTGCCCGCTCCGCCCCTGGCGCGGCGTCCACTCCGCCCCAGCGCACTACCCGACCCCCTGGCAATGATCCACGGTGTACCGCAGTGTTCCCCAGAACCACCCGATCGGTTCACTGCGCGAACGCCGTCCACAGCGGACCATGGCTCCACGCACACACCGTGCGCCCTGCCGTTCGTGAGGAGCCCTCATTGCGCTCATCGCTGCGCGAGGCATCGCCCCGCCGTTATCTGATGTGCCCACCCACGCACTTCAAGGTGACGTACTCCATCAACCCATGGATGGATCCCGCGAAACCGGTCGACCTCCGTCTCGCCCTCGCCCAGTGGGAGGACCTGCGGGACCGCTACCAGGCCCTCGGCCACACCGTCGAACTCCTCGACCCGCACCCCGACCTGCCCGACATGGTCTTCGCCGCCAACGGCGCGACCGTCGTCGACGGCCGGGTGCTCGGCGCGCGGTTCGCGTACCCGGAACGCACCGCCGAGGCCGCGGCCCACCTGGCCTGGTTCCGCGCCCACGGCTTCACCGAGGTGCACGAGCCGGAGCACGTCAACGAGGGCGAGGGGGACTTCGCGGTCACCTCCTCGTACCTGCTGGCCGGCCGGGGCTTCCGCTCCAGCCCGCTCTCGCACGACGAGGCGCAGGAGTTCTTCGGCCGCCCGGTGATCGGCCTGGACCTGGTGGACCCGCGGTACTACCACCTGGACACGGCGCTGTCCGTCCTGGACGACGCGGCCGACGAGATCATGTACTACCCGGGGGCCTTCTCCCCCGGCAGCCGCGCGGTCCTGGCCCGCCTGTTCCCCGACGCCCTCATCGCGGGCGAAGAGGACGCCGCGGCCCTCGGCCTCAACGCGGTCAGCGACGGTCGCAACGTCCTGCTCCCGCAGGCGGCGACCGGCCTGTTCGGCCCCCTCCGGGAACGCGGCTTCGAGCCGGTCCCGATGGATCTGGGCGAACTCCTCAAGGGCGGCGGCAGCGTGAAGTGCTGCACACAGGAGCTCCGGCCCCCGGAGGGGTAGGAGCCCGGCGGGGCGGCTCCTACCCCTCCGGGGGCCAGGCGTCGCCCCACTCCGCGTCCCGCGCCGCCTTGTACAGCGCGCCGTGCCGCTTCGTGACCGTGCTCCGGGACAGGCCCTCGCCCTCCGGGCCGCACAGGTCGAGCAGCACCTGCCCCTTGCGGATCTGCGGCCTGCGGGTCACCCGGGAAAGCGCCGGGGACGTGGCGAACCGGGTCGCCGCGACATAGCTGAACTTCTCGTCCTCGTACGGCAGCGAGCCGCCCTTCACCTGCCGGTGCAGCGAGGACCGGCTCACCCGCGCCGCGAAGTGGCACCAGTCCGTGCCCCTCTCGATCGGGCAAGCCCCGCTGTGCGGGCATGGCGCGGCGACCCGCAGCCCGGCCCCGATCAGCAGCTCGCGCGCCGCGATGATCCGCTCGTAGCCGTCCGGCGTGCCCGGCTCCACGATCACGACGGCTTGCGCGACCCGCGCCGCCTCGGTCACCACGGCCGTCCGGTCGGCCTCGGTCAGCTCCTTGAGGACGTACGAGACGGTCACCAGGTCCGTGTCGTCGAGCCGCATCGCCGACCCGATCCGGGCCCGCCGCCACTCCGCCTCGAACGCCCCGGCCGCCAGCTCCCGGCCGAGCGCGAGGGCCGGCTCGGCCCAGTCCAGGACCGTGGTGCGCGGGCCCCCGTCCGGCTCGTCCTCCCACGCCTCGGCGACCGCCCAGCTCGCCGCGCCGGTGCCGCCGCCGATGTCGGTGTGCGTGCCCGGCCGCCAGTCCGGCACGGCGTCGCGCAGCGCGTCGAGCACGGAGCGGACCGCCTCGAAGGTGGCCGGCATCCGGTACGCGGCGTAGGCGGCCACGTCGGAGCGGTCCCGCAGCACGGGCGCGTCGGTCGGGGTGGTCCCCCGGTAGTTGGCGATCAGCCGCTCGACGGCCTGGGCGGCCTGGGTGGGCGGGAGTCCGTCGAGCAGCCCGGCGAGGGCTGCGCGCAGAGCGTCGGCGGTACGGGGCGAGGCGTTCACCACGACATTTTAGGCAAGTCCGAGCGGCGGACCACGGCCCGGCCACCCAGCTTCGATTGCTAGGCTGGGCCGCTGTTGTCGGGGAGGGGGCAGAGCTGACCAGGCGTGGTGTTTTCAGCAGATTCGGCGGATTCGGCCGATTCGGAGGAGGCGGGTCCGGCGGTCCCGGATTCGGTTCGAGCTTGGGGGCGACTCCCAAGGAGCGGGCCGTCCGCATGGGCATGCTCTCGGGCCTGGGCATCCTGCTCCTGCTCCTGCTCCTCTCGATGTGCGACGCGGGCGAGGCCGCGGAGGACGCCAAGGCGAAGAAGCCGCTCAAGGTCCCGGGCCCGGCGACCAAGCTGACCGTGCCGGACAACTACGCGACCGACCGCGGCTGGGAGGCCGCCGACGCCTCCCCGGAGTACGCGCTCGCGCAGTCCTCGGGGCTCGTCGGCTACCTGGAGCGCGTCGGGCAGTTCCAGTACCGGCTGCGCGCGGTGGAGGCCAAGACCGGCAAGACCGTGTGGGCGGGCGAGCCCTGGCGGCCACTGACCGCCCCGGGCAGCTTCCCGCGGCTCCTGTCGGTCACCAAGGGCGACAGCCAGTACTTCGTGGCCTGGTCGTACGGCAGCACCACCGCCGAGGGCCTGAACTCGACCGGCTCGTTCGTCTCGCTCGACATCTACGACACCGCCGACGGCGGCCGCCAGCGCGTCGAGGTCCCCTGGACCGACGCGCCCATCATCACCGGCACCGGCCCCGGCATCCTGATCGCCGACGGCAAGGCGAAGAGCGCGGTCGTCGACCCGGACACCGGCGAGGTGACCTCGGTCGCGCCGGCCCAGCTCGGCTACCCCGCGGGCTGCGCGAACTGCCGCACGCTGACCGAGGTCATCGGGGTCACCGACAAGGGCCTGCTGGTCAGCGGCGCCCGCGAGTTCTGGGTGCGCGGCGGCTGGTACAGCAAGACGCTCGCCCCGCGCACGGCGGACGCGACCAGCGGCCTGCCGACGGCGGTGACGTCCAAGCACGTCCTCGCCCGCTGGCACTACGCGCCGAAGACGCCGAAGGCGGCGACGCACGAGATCTGGGCGGTGCACGCGCTCGACACCGGCAAGATCGTGGTCCAGGCCGAGTGCCGCCGGCCGACGATAGCGCCGAGCGAGTACCCGCAGGCGGCGGTCTCCCCGGACGGCCGGTACCTCGTCGCCGGTGCCCTGGCCTTCGACCTGCAGGAGAAGAAGGGCTACTGCATGGAGGAGACCGACGGCACCAACCGCCTCACCCTGGTCTCCGTCTCCAACGAGGGCATCGTGTACGGCGCGGTCGGCGCCCGCAGCGCGCGGGACGCCCTCGCGGGCGCGGGCGCGCCGCTGACGGTCGACATGTACACCGGCGAGCCGGAGCTGCTCGAGTCCAACATGCGTCTGCCGCAGGCCGAGACGCTGGGCATCGGCATCTTCCGCTGGACGGACGCGAAAAACCGCCGGCATCTGATCGCGTACCGGATCGACGAGTGAGCGTGCGGGAGTGACGCGGCAGGAGTGACGCGCGGGCCGGGGCCGAAGAGGCCCCGGCCCGTCTTTTCTGCCTTTCTGCTTTTCTGCGTCAGGCCTTTGCGTCCCGCCCGTCAGGACTCCGGCTCGGCCTCCGCCCGCCACGGGCGGCACAGCAGCAGGAAGCAGGCGAGCGCGGCGACCGCACAGGCCAGTTGGACCACGGCCATCGGGACCGCCGTCGCCTCGCCCGCGATGCCGACGAGCGGCGAGGCGATCGCGCCGATCAGGAACGACGACGTGCCGAGCAGCGCCGAGGCCGAGCCCGCCGCGTGCGGGGTGCGCATCAGCGCCAGCGCGTTGGTGTTCGGCATCGCGAGTCCCATCGCCGACATCAGCACGAACAGCCCGGCCGCGATCCCGACCAGACCCACCTCGCCGAACACCCCGGCGGTCATCAGCAGCAGCGCCGTCGCCGCCAGCGTGATCACCGTCAGCCCGAAGCCCAGCGCCTTGTCCAGGCTGACCCGGCCGACCAGCAGCTTGCCGTTGATCTGGCCGACGGCGACAAGGCCGATCGAGTTCAGCCCGAAGAGCAGGCTGAAGGTCTGCGGCGAGGCCCCGTAGATCTCCTGGACCACGAACGGCGAGGCCGAGATGTACGCGAAGAGCGCGGCGAAGGCCAGTCCGCCGGCGAGCATGTAGCCGGTGAACACCCGGTCCGCGAGCAGCCCGCGCATCGTCCGCAGCGCCTCGCCGACGCCGCCCTCGTGCCGCCGCTCGGGCGGCAGCGTCTCGTGGAGGAACCGCCACACCACGAGGGTGAGCAGCACCCCGACGGCGGTCAGGGCGTGGAAGACGCCGCGCCAGTCGGTGATCCGCAGGATCTGGCCGCCGATGAGCGGGGCGATGATCGGGGCGACGCCGGAGATCAGCATCAGCGTGGAGAAGAACCGGGCCATCTCGACGCCGTCGTACAGGTCGCGGACCACCGCCCGGGCGATCACGATGCCGGCCGCGCCGGCCAGGCCCTGGAGCAGCCGGAAGGCGACGAGCAGTTCGATGCCGGGTGCGAACGCGCAGACCGCGGTGGCGGCGACGTACACGATCATGCCGACGAGCAGCGGACGGCGGCGGCCCCACTTGTCGCTCATGGGGCCGACGACGAGCTGGCCGAGGGCCATGCCGGCCAGGCAGGCGGTGAGGGTGAGCTGCACGGTCGCGGCGGGCGCGCGCAGCACGTCGGTGACCTGCGGCAACGCGGGCAGGTACATGTCCATCGAGAGCGGCGGCAGCGCCGTCAGCCCGCCCAGGACGAGCGTGACGAGCAGCCCGGCGCGCCGGGCGGCGGCGACGGGCGCGCGGGCGGGTATATGGCCTTCGGTCGTGGTGGTCCGGCCGCGCTCCTGCATCGACAGCTCCGTTTCGTGGGATCCGGCCCATCTTCTCAGCACGGGGGCGAGTGGGACGGCCGCCGTCGGGCCCTTGGTCGACGGGACAGCGCGGACGCCGGCGCGGTACGAGGACCGGGCCGGCGTCCGATGCTGCGGGCTTCTGCGGGCTGCTGCGTCGAGCGGGCGGCTACGCCGGGGTGAGCCCCGGGTTCCCCGCCTCCGTCACGAACGAGGCGGCCGTGGTGATCGGCGCGCCCGGCGTCGTCACGGCGGCGACCGTGCGGAAGTCCGCGCGGGCGCGCTCCGGGCCGAGGTCGACCGTCACGTAACCGCGCCGCCCGTTGTAGAAGCGCAGGTGCGGGTTGGCGGCGGTGAGGTCGCCGTAGTTCGCGGGACGGTCGGAGCCGTCCTTGCCGCTGCTGATGGACGTGGCGACGATCTCGGTGCCGACGGTCCGGGACGCCGGGTCGCGGAAGTCCGCCTTGATGTCGAGGCCGTACCCGACGTGGACGTCGCCGGTGAGCACCATCAGGTTCTCGACGCCGGCCGCGGCGGCCCCGTCGAGGATCCGCTGCCGGGAGGCGGGGTAGCCGTCCCAGGAGTCCATGGACAGCTTGAAGGCGGCGGTCGGGACGTTACGCCGCTGCGAGAAGACGACCTGCTGCGGCACCACGTTCCAGGTGGGGCGCGCGGCGCGCCAGCCGTCAAGCAGCCAGCGCTCCTGGGTCTCGCCGGTCATCGTGCGCGAAGGGTCCTCGGACTCCGGGCCGGGTACCTGCCAGCCGTCGCCGTAGGCCTGGTTGGAGCGGTACTGGCGGGTGTCGAGGATGTCGAACTGGGCGAGCTGCCCGAACCGCAGCCGTCGGTAGAGCCGCATGTCCGGGCCCTCCGGCCGCTGCGGGGCGCGCAGCGGCTGGTTCTCCCAGTACGCACGGTACGCGGCGGCCCGGCGCAGCAGGAACTCCTCCGGCGGGACGTCGTTCTCGGGGATGCCGCCCGCGTAGTTGTTCTCCGTCTCGTGGTCGTCCCAGGTGACGACGAAGGGGTGCGCGGCGTGCGCGGCGCGCAGGTCGGGGTCGGACTTGTAGAGGGCGTAGCGCAGCCGGTAGTCCTCCAGGGTGAGGGTCTCCCGGTTGAAGACGGCCGGCAGCCGGCGGTCGGTGTAGGCGCGGGCGCCGCCGGTGGCGTTGACGGCGTACTCGTACAGGTAGTCCCCGAGGTGGAAGACGACGTCGAGGTCCTCCTCCGCGAGGTGGCGGTATGCGGTGAAGTAGCCGTCGTGGTACGCCTGGCAGGACACGGCGGCCAGCTTCAGTCCGGCGGGCCGCGCCCCCACGGCGGGCGCGGTGCGGGTGCGGCCGACCGGGCTGACCCAGCTGCCGGCGCGGAAGCGGTAGAAGAAGCGGCGGTCGGGGTCGAGGTGGGCTATCTCGACGTGGACGGAGTGCTGGAACTCGGGGTGTGCGGTGGCGCGGCCGCGCCGGACGATCCGGGTGAACCGCTCGTCGTGGGCGAGCTCCCAGAGGACGGAGACGCGCTCGCGCGGCAGCCCGGCGTCGGGTTCGAAGGGACGCGGGGCGAGCCGGGTCCACAGCAGGACGGAGCCGGGCAGCGGGTCGCCGGACGCCACGCCGAGGGTGAACGGGTCCTCGGCTATTCGCCGCCCGTCGAGCTCGGCGGCGCTCGCGCTGCCGGCCGCGGGAAGTCCGACGGAGAAGGCGAGCGCGGCGGCCGCGGCGGTGACGGTGAGGAATCTACGGCGGCCGGGGCCGAAGTGCTGTGCGGCGGCGCGGAATTCGGGTGTGTGACGGTTCACGGGTGTCATGTGCCCCTCCCCAGACGACAGCGTTGTGACGCATTGGAGTGGCGCGGGACGTCCCTGGGTTGTCGGGTACAGAACATCCGCGTGTCGGACGGATGAGTGTTCCGTGCACCGATCTCCCGTACGCTGCGCGCCCATGAGCATCGCAGTGGTGACGGGAGCGGGTTCGGGCATCGGCCGCAGCGTGGCCCTGGCCCTGTCGGAGGCTGGCTGGTCGGTCGCACTGGCGGGCCGCCGGTCCGAGCCCCTGGAGGAGACGGCCCGTCAGGCGGCAGGGGGCACGGCCGGAGGCACGGCTGGGAAGACGGCCGGCGAGACCCTGGTCGTCCCGACGGACATCACGGACCCGGCGGCGGTCGCGGCCCTGTTCGCGGCGGTACGCGACCGGTTCGGCCGGGTGGACCTGCTGTTCAACAACGCCGGCTCGTTCGCGGGCGGCGGCACGCCGGTGGAGGACCTGGAGTACGAGACCTGGCGCACGGTCGTCGAGGTCAACCTGACCGGCTCGTTCCTGTGCGCGCAGGCCGCGTTCCGGACGATGAAGGAGCAGTCCCCGCAGGGCGGCCGGATCATCAACAACGGCTCGATCTCCGCCCACGTCCCGCGCCCGCACTCGGTCGCGTACACGGCGACCAAGCACGCGATGACCGGCCTGACGAAGTCCCTGTCCCTGGACGGCCGGCCGTACCGGATCGCCTGCGGCCAGATCGACATCGGCAACGCGGCGACCGAGATGACGGCGCGCATGCAGACGGGGATTCTGCAGGCCAACGGCGAGACGGCGGTGGAGCCGGTGATGGACGCGGCGGATGTCGCCCGGACCGTGGTCCACATGGCGGGGCTGCCGCTGGAGGCGAACGTGCAGTTCGCGACGGTGATGGCTACGGCGATGCCGTACATCGGGCGGGGCTGAGGGGCGGGGCCGGGGCCTCGGAGGGCGGGGCTGAGAGGCGGGGCCGCGCCTCGGAGCCGTACGGGCGACTGCGTACGACCCCGAGGATCTGCCTACTCTCCTGACGAATCGTCAACGCGCGCGTGTGGCGGCTTCGGTTTCTACGCCTGTCCGGTCTCGAAGCGCGTGACCTTGCCGCCGTCCACGGTGAACTGCCACCGGGTGCGCATCTCGCCCCAGGTGTCGTTGCGGTAGCGGGCGACGAGAGTCAGACCGTCGTCCTTCTCGGACTCGACCTCCATGTGGCCGCGCGAGGAGAAGATCTCCTTCTCGGTCCACTCGGCGATGTCGCGGTCCGTCCCGTCGTCGGCCATGCTCGCGCCGGGCGCGAGCAC
>NZ_DATCVQ010000188.1:0-7718 GCF_036566765.1 Streptomyces sp. | reverse complement strand
AGTACTTGTCGTTGGGCTCGAACAGCACGCTCTTGGCGTGACCGCTGCGCACCAGGGACTCGTTGACGAAGACTCCCCGTTCGTTCCACACGTAGAGCAGGTAGCGGCCATAGCGGTCCTTAAGCTCGACGTCGGTCTCCGTCCGCAGCTTGCTGCCCGGTGGCAACAGTTGGCTGGTCCGGTTCGTGGCCTGACGGCTGTAGCAGGCCCCTCGCTCGGGGGTATCGATCTCGAGCAGGCGTATGCGGGCGACGTCGCCGGCGGGGATGACCCTGCCGGTACCCCGTACTTCGAGCGTGTCACCGTCGATGACACGGAGCACGATCGGTCCGGATGCGGCGGCCTGCGCCGAGCCGGCGGGAGCCAGCATGCCGAGGCTCAGCACTGCGGTGGCCGAGCCCAGGACGGTGGCCCGCCTGCGGGAGAAGTGCATGTCGCCCCCTCTCAGCGGTGGTCCAACCTTCAGTACAGCACTGCGGGGATCGTCACGCGACCGCGCTGAGAGTGCCCGCGAGGCGCGTCGTTCCGTCGTGTTCATCCACTTCGAGCTGGAGCGCGACCGCGGCGACGCCGACTGCCGGCCGCGCCGCAAGCTCGCCGCGTATGCCACCGAGCGTGGACGGGCTTTGGTGGACCGGGAGTTGCGGCCTCGACGAGAACGAGGCCTGCCGCTGCGTCGGCTGGTACCGGCACATCACCCTGGCCATGCTCGCCCACACCTTCCTCACCGGCCTCGCCGCCAACGCCGCAAAGCGGGCAGCAGAAACGACCCGACCAGCAGCATCGTCGCTCTCACCATGGCAGAGATCCGCCGGCTTCTGGAGCATCTCCTACCCCGGCCCGGAATCGTCTGAGCCCGGAATCGACCAGCAGCGTCCGTCACGGTTCGGGCCACAGAGCCTTATCTCAACTGGTGCTTGCGGGCGGGGGCGTTCCTGCGCGACCCGGGGCCGCTCGTGCGCGGCCCCGGGTCGGCCTCGACCGGCCCCCGGGTGCGTCAGGCGCCGTCCGTCGCTCCGGTCGCCTTCGTGTGGTGGAGCAGGGCGGAGCCGGCGAGGGCGACCACGGCCGCGCCGCTCAGCAGCGCGATGGCTTTCGCCCAGGCGAACGTGGCGCCCAGACTGCCGTTCAGCAGATCGACGGTACGGACGCTCGCCAGCGCGTGCAGCGCGATGACGCCAACGGCGAGCCCGGCGGCGGCGGCCCACATGACCAAGGTGTCCCGCGTGGCGAGCCAGACCCCGCACACCAGGCAGAGCACGGTGACGACCACGGACAGCGTCTCGGAGTAACCGCCGGAGCGCAGACTCGCGAGATCCGTGGGCAGGTGGATGAGGCCGCAGGCGAACAGCGCGAGCGCCGCTGGCCACCGCAGCGCCGATCGCAGCGCCAGTGAGGTGGTGTGGCTGCCGGGACCCGAGGCCAGGGCGTCGTCCAGAGCGGACTTCGTCCTCCCCGCCGATCCGCGCCGCCGTTTCGGGGGCGCTGCGACGACCGGGACGGCGCCCGCGCCGGCCTTGGCTCCGCCGTCCTGGCTGGAGCCTTCCTTCCGCTCCTCTGCGTCCTTGCCGCCCGTGCAGCGCCAGTCGTCGCCGTCGGTGCCGAGGATGTTCACGAGCTCCACCACGTCCTCGATCGGCCGGCCCACAGCCGCGGCGCGCAGCGTGGTCTCGGCCTGGTGGAGGTCGTAGCCCGACTCGTTGAGCAGGGCGACCAGTTGCCGCACCTCGTCCAGCGGGCGCGAGACCGCGGCCGCGCGCAGCGCCACGTTCGCGGGGCTGGACACCTCGCCGGTCTGTTCCAGCCGAGCGACGAGCGCGACGACCTCGTCGACGGGGCGCTCAGTGGCAGCCGTCCGCAGCAGAGTGTGGATCGCCTCGTCGCCGGACTCGGGCTGGGCCTCGGGCTCGGTCTCGTCGCCGGCCCTGGGCCGGGCTTCGGCCTCGGGCTCGCGTTGCTCCGGCTGGACTGCCGCATCCGCTGCGACCGTCTGGTCCGCCGCCGGCTCCTGCTCCTCCGTCGCGGAGGCTACGGCCTCGTCGGAATGATCCGGTCCGACCGGAGCCGCCGCCACGATGGGGGCCTTGGTGATGTACGGCGTACCGGGCGTCGGGTTCGACGTGATGTCGAGCCCGAGTTCCGGTGCAGGGGAGAATCCTGCGGATCGTTCTATGTCGCCGTCCGCCGGATGGGTGGGGAAGGGGTCCGGGGTCATGTCGTGGCTCCGATCGTGGGCGCCCGGGAGGCGTCCACCGTGTGTGACTCGTGATGCGCAGTAAGCGCACACTTGAGTACAACTAGTGCGTACTGCGCGGCACTGCGCCATCCGAGAACGCCCCGGCTGCGCCGATGGGGCGAAAGAACGCCGACGACAGGGTGGGAGCGCGACCACGCCACCCCACACGCACGACCCGAAGCTGTGCCGCGTGCGGCCCGGCGACGTGCTCAGCGACCCGCACCGTCCGAGGTCAGCACGGAGCGCCGGTGCTCCCTCCCAGCACGTCATGGAACGCTGCGGGAGAGTGAGCGCATGACGTACGACGAAGGGCTGGCCCAGCGGATCAGGGAGCAGCTCGGCGAGCGGCCGGACATCGCCGAGAAGCGGATGTTCGGCGGCCTGTCCTTCCTGCTGGACGGCAACATGACCGTGGGCGTGGTGGGCGACGAGCTCATCGCGCGCGTGGGCCCGGACCGGGCCGAGGACGCACTTGCCCGGCCCGAGGCCCGGCCCATGGACTTCACCGGGCGCCCGATGCGTGGTTGGGTGACGGTCGGAGGCCCTGAGCTCGCGGAGGATTCCGTCCTGCGGCACTGGGTGACGACGGCCTTGGCCTTCGCCGGCACGCTTCCCCCGAAGTAGGGCACGCCGTCGGAGCACCGGCCTGTGCCGCCTGCGGGCCGGCCGATGCGGACCATCACCTTCGACGGGACGCTGACCCATCACCATGCCGCCGGGGCAGAGCGCTGCTTCAGGCCCGTCTCGACGGCAGACCCAACCGCAGGCGGTTGGCCGGCGAGTCCTCATGAACGCGCCACTCGGCGAGCTGTCTCCCCGAGGCTCTGGCCGTCCACAGCGCCGGGCCCGCGAGCGCGGGCTGCGTGCACACCGAACGCCCCTCGACAGTCACCAGGTCTCCAGCGGCCCGCATGGACGTGAAGACGTTGCGGTAGTCGGGGAAGGCGGCGAAGAACCCCCGCCACGCCTCGATGCAGGCCTGTCTGCCCTCGATCCTGCTGCCTGCCGAGTCGACGAAGACGTGATCCCCGGACATGAGCAGGGCGAGGCCTTCGACGTCCTGCGCGTTGATCCTGTCGTTGAAGCGGACAACGACGTCCATAGGGCGACCACTTGCTGCACCGTCCACCACGCCAGAGTAGGCAACACCGCTCGTCCGTACGGGCACGAACACGCCCCCACACATGGCCCGCCCCGGACGATCACCATGTCCGCCGAGGCCGTGAAGCTACTCGGTCTGAATCGCCTCTGCCGGGACCTCGAAGACGATCTCGACCCCGTCGCGCTCGTTCCCCTTCTCGCTGACACGCGTGAAACCGAAGCCCGCGATGGTGGCCAGGGAGGCGTGGTTGTCGGATCGGATGGTGGCCCGCACGGTCCTGACACCAGGTTCGGCGGCAGCCCTGACGAGCAGCGCCCTCAGCATGGCGCGGGCATAGCCCTGGCGGCGGTACCCAGGCGCGACGGTGTAGCCGACCTCGACCATGCCGGCCTCGTCCGGCGGCCCGTGGAACCCGGCATCGCCGATGACGGTCCCGTCCGGCTCGGACACCGCGGCCCGCGCGAGCCAGGGCGCGACGGACGGGTCCTTGGCGAGCTGGTCAGCGCGATATCCGAAGATCCAGCGGGCCCGGTCGCCGACGAAGTACTCGTCGAGCGCGACCCCGGCCTCGGCGCTGCCGCCGGCGAGGTCACCGTCGGCAAGCGCCCGCAGGGCCTTCGCGCTGAGCTCGACGAAGCGGACGCGCTTGGCGGTGGAGATGGGGGTGGAGAGAAGTTCGTTATTCATCGCGGAGATGGTCGCCCAGCCCCGCAGGGTTGTCCAACGCTTTACGGGTTCGGGGACTTCGGGGGACATAGCGATCGCGCGCCGCCCTCCTAGACGCCTGACCGCCGGTCAGGGCCGGTCAGGCCGGCCGGGGCCGGTCGGGTCCGCGATAGGGGAGCGTCTGGCTGTAGACGACGCTGGTGGTCGTACTGCCGAAGCCGGCCAGCTCGTCCATGAGTGTCTCCAGGTGCCCCATGGAGGTCGCGGCCACCTTCAGGGTGTAGCAGTCGTCGCCGGTCGTGCGCAGGCACTCCAGGATCTCGCGTCGCTCGGCGAGCAGCCGGCGCAACGGTTGGTGGTGGTTGCCCGGGTACTTCAGTCGGACGACGGCGAGTACGGGGTAGCCGACCTTGGCCAGGTCGACCACGGCGTGGTAGCCGGCGATGACGCCCATCGCCTCCAGATTCCGCACCCGTTCCGTGGTGGCCGACGGGCTGAGACTCACGCGCCGCCCCAACTCGCTGAGGGATATGCGCGCCTCCCGCTGCAGCTCGCCGATGATCGCCCAGTCGACGTCGTCAAGATTCACGGCCATGTCGCGACCCTACCGGGAAATCGACTGGAGAATGCGAGAATTGCCAGGAGAAGCAACTTCCACGTTCCTTGATCGCAGGGATAGCCTCAGATCATGAAACTCGGCGTCAACGTACCGAACTTCGGGCCTGGAACCGATCCCGGCGTGCTGCGCGAGTGGGCGCGGATCGTGGAGGGGCTCGGCTTCGACCTCCTCATGGTGTCGGACCACGTGGCCGTCACCCCTGACGTGGCCGAGCGGTATCCGGAGCCGTTCTACGAGCCGTTCACCACGCTGTCCTGGCTGGCCGGCATCACCACCCGGGTGCGGCTGGGCACGACCGTTCTCGTACTGCCCTACCGGCATCCGCTGCTGGTCGCGCGCATGGCTGCCAACCTCAACCAGCTCAGCGGCGGCCGGCTCGTGCTCGGGGTGGGCGTCGGCTGGGCACGGCAGGAGTACGACGCGCTCGGCGTGCCGTTCACCGCGCGCGGCAGGCTGACCGACGAGCACCTCGCCACCCTGCGGGAGGCCTGGCGCGAGGAGGCCGACCGCCGGACCACGCCGATTCCCATCTGGGTCGGCGGCAACAGCGAGGCCGGGATCCGACGCGCCATCAGGTACGGCGACGCCTGGCACCCGCTGCGAGGAACCCTTCCCTGGATGCGCTCGGTCCTCGCGAACCACTCGCTGCCGGCGTTCGCGCCCCGTATCGCCCTGCGGCTGACCACCGCACCGATCGACGACCCCGAGCGACTCGCCGGCACAGGCACCATCGAGCAGATCCTCGACGACCTCGACCAACTGCAACGCCTCGGCGCCGACACCGTCGTGCTCGACCCCTACCACGGAGATCCGGAGGAGACCTGTCGACCCCACGCGGCCTGGCAGGCGCTCACCGCCGTGGCCACACATCGGAGGACACCATCGTGATCACCACCGCCGACGAGACTCTCCTGCGGCGCGCGATCGACATCGCGGCCCGCGCCGTCGCCCTGGGCGACGCACCGTACGGCTCCCTGCTGGCCGGCCCGGACGGCACGATTCTCGCCGAAGCCCACAACACGGTGCGTCGCGACGACGACATCACAGCCCACCCAGAACTGAAGCTCGCCCGCTGGGCGGCCCGCGAACTCGACCCCGACACGGCCGCACGCACCACCATGTACACCAGCTGCCAGCCGTGCGGCATGTGCGCCGGCGGCATCATCCGCTCCGGACTCGGCCGGATCGTCTACGCGCTCTCCACCGATCAACTCATCGAACTCAACCCGGAGTCGGGCGCCTGGCCGACGGTGCCGCAGGACGGCCCGGCCCTGTTCGACGAGGCGCGCGCCCCCATCGACGCGTACTACCGGCCATAACGGCTCGGCCGGCGCGATCACCAGCGGCGGGACCGTCTCACTGCCGGCTTGCGCCGACTCCTTGATGCCAGAGATTCCGTGTATCGCGGGCGTATCGAAAATCGCATACGCCACCGCAACGGCGCTTCGTATCCACTGGGGGCGTGAACCACAACGCAACCCTGTCAGCCCCACCCCGCCGCACTCGCAGGATCGTGCTGCTCAGCCTGGCGATTCTCGGCGTGGCGTGTGCCCTGTTCGTCGTGCGCGGGCCGCTCATGATGTCCGCTCCGAGGTGCGTGGCCGGGCGGTGGCACGGCTGCTTCGACACGTTCAACGGTGTCGTGCTCATGACGTTGGTCGCGCTGCCCTTGGCCGGGCTGCTGGTGTGGGTTCTGGCGCGCCGTCGGCGTGCCGCCGGCCTCACGTGGGCGTGGCGGATGTCGCTGGCCGAGGTGGGCATGGTCCACGGGACGGCGCCGTTCCTATGGATGACCATGATGCCGGGCGGCGGGGCCGGCATCGTCCCCCCGCGAGTGAGCCTGGTACCGCTGCGGGACCTGGTCATGATGGGGTCGCTCGGGATCGTCGGCAACCTGTTGGTCTTCGCGTCGCTGGGGTTCTTCGCCCCGATGCGGTTCGCGGCGCTGGCGTCCGTGCCGCGGATCCTGGCACTCGGCGCGGGCTGCTCGGTCCTGGTCGAAACCGCACAGTACGTCCTGCGCCTGGACCGGGTGTCCTCCGTGGACGACGTACTGGTCAACGCCACCGGTGCCGTGCTGGCCGGACTGGCGTCGCGCCGCTGGTGGCGCACGAGGGCGGAAGCGCCGTCGGACCAGACTCACCCCGCGCAGGTACCGGCAGGCTGAGTCGCGTGTCCGGCTGCACTCGTCTTTGCATACGCCCCTTGCCTGCGCCTTTGTATACGCCTTTGCATACGTCGGCGATATCTTCTGCTGCTTAGGCTTCGGACATGCGCGTACTGATAGTGGAGGACGAGCCCTACCTGGCCGAGGCCGTCCGTGACGGTCTTCGGCTGGAGGCGATCGCCGCCGACATCGCGGGCGACGGCGACTCCGCCCTGGAACTGCTCAGCGTCCACTCCTACGACCTCGCGGTCCTCGACCGCGACATCCCCGGCCCCTCCGGCGATGAGGTCGCCCGGCGCATCGTCGCCTCCGGCAGCGGCATCCCGATCCTCATGCTCACCGCTGCCGACCGGATCGACGACAAGGCTTCCGGTTTCGAGCTCGGTGCCGACGACTACCTGACCAAACCGTTCGAGCTGCGGGAGCTCGTCCTGCGGCTGAGGGCGCTCGACCGCAGACGCGCGTACGCCCGGCCTCCGGTCCGCGAGATCGCGGGCCTGCGGCTCGACCCCTTCCGCCGGGAGGTCTTCCGCGACGGGCGCTACGTCGCGCTCACCCGCAAACAGTTCGCCGTCCTCGAAGTCCTCGTCGCCGCAGAGGGCGGGGTCGTCAGCGCCGAAGAGCTGCTGGAACGGGCCTGGGACGAGAACGTCGACCCCCTCACCAACGCCGTACGCATCACCGTGTCCGCTCTGCGCAAACGGCTCGGCGAGCCATGGATCATCACCACGGTGCCGGGTGTCGGCTACCGCATCGAGACCGACCCCGGCTCCGACACCACCCGCCCCGGCCGTACGCATGCCTAGACGCCCAGGGCTCAGCGCCCGACTGAAGCTCACCCTCAGCTACGCCGGGTTCCTCGCGGTCGCCGGCGCTCTCCTGCTGGCCGTGGTGTGGGGGTTCCTGCTGCGCTACGTACCCGACAACC
>NZ_DATCVQ010000187.1:0-2441 GCF_036566765.1 Streptomyces sp. | reverse complement strand
GGGCGCGCCGATGTCCACGCTGTAGCGGCGGACGCCCATGCGCCGGGCGAGAACCGAGAGCTGCGGGTGGAGTTCCAGGCCGAGCAGCCGCGCGACTCGCAGGGCGACCTCGTCCACCTCGGCGATCGGCCCGAGCGGCAGACCGGAGTCGGAGAGGAAGCTGCCTCGCAGCGCGCCCACGGACCGGGCGATCCCGGTGCGGGTGCGGGTGACGAGGCTGGCGCCCTGCTCGATGACCACGGCACCGCGGTCCGTCAGGGCCTTGCCCAGCTCCAGCAGGGCGCGCTCGCAGTCGGCGGCGTCCTGCTGGGACAGCAGGCCCCACAGGCCGTCGTAGGTGCCCGCGACGAGGACGAGGGCCTTCTCTCCGTCGCGTTCCCGGAATGCGCGGTACGGGAGGGATGGCAGGTCGCAGGGCCCGATCTCGAAGCCGGGGAACTCCGCCCTGAGCGCGGCAAAGCGTGCTTCGATGTCGTCTACCCCCGGGGTGGACTTGGCTGGGTTGCTCATCGGCCCGGCTCCTGTTCCTTGGACTGGACACGCCAAGCATGGACCTGAACAAGTTCTGATCACAAGAACTTGTAACCGAAGAGTCATGCCGCCCTGACCTGCCGCCGTGAGAAAGTGCCGACATGACCGAACAGGGACCCACCACTCGGCAGCGCCGCCTGTCCGCCGAACTCCGGCGCCTCCGCGAGGAGGCCGGACTCACGCCCGAGCAGGCCGCCGGCGCGATCGGCTGGTCGCGCCCCAAGCTGGTGAAGATCGAGCTGGCCACGTCGCCCGCGACGGTCGGCGACGTCGAGCGGATCCTGTCGACCTACGGCGGCACGGACGAGGCGGTGAAGCTGGCGCTCATGCAGCTCGCCCGCGACGTCCGCAAGCGCGGATGGTGGGCCGCCTACGGTGATGTCCTCGCCGGCTCCTACGCCGAGCTTGAGGACGCCGCATCGCACATCCGCATCTGGCAGGTACAGCTCATCCCCGGCCTGCTGCAGACGCAGGCGTACGCCCGCGCCATCATCACCAGCGGAGGCGTCACCGACCCCGAGGAGGTGGCGCGGCGCGTCGAGGTTCGGCTGCACCGGCAGGCGCTGCTAGTCCGGCCGGACGCTCCCCGGCTGGACATCGTGCTCGCCGAGGAAGTCCTTCACCGACCGGAGCCGGGCGCGATGATGGCCGAGCAGATGCACGCCCTGCTCGCGGTCGCCGAGCGGCCCAACGTGACCTTGCGCGTCGTGCCGCGGTCGGCCGGGCTGTTCCCCGGCGTCGGGCAGGGCTCGCTGATCACGTTCGAGTTCCCGGGCCCGGTCGACCTGTCGGTCGCCTACCTGGAGACGATGGCCGGAGGCATGTATCTGGAGGACGTGGCACAGGTCCGCCGCTGTAACGTGAGCTTCGACGGCATCGCGGCTGCGGCGCTGTCGGAACGGGCGTCGGCGGACCTTATCGCCGCCGTCGCAGGAGTCCAGTCCAAGGAGTAGTCCAGTCCATGAGCATCTCCAACGATGTGCTGGCGTCTGCCCGCTGGCGCAAGTCCACCCACAGTGCGACCGGTAACGACGCGTGCGTCGAGCTGGCCGACCTGACGAACGTCGTCGGTGTCCGTGATTCGGTCGACCCTGAGGGCCCGAAGCTGGCGTTCAGTCGCGGCGAGCTGGCGGCGCTGGTCGGCAGGATCAAGGCGGGCGAGCTGGCCCTGTAGGTCCGCGTACCCGGAAAGCAGGAGAGGCCCCCGGCATTGCCGGGGGCCTCGTCCAGTCCGGGAACAGAGTAACACCGCCCGCCGACCGGGAGGCCGACGGGCGGTGACGTGCGGGGCTACGGGCGCTGCTCGCCGTAGTAGCCGTCCAACTGGAGGTCCAGTTCGGCGAGGTCCGGGTGCTCGGTGACGTACTCGACGGGCGTCCGCTGGAGCGCCTCGACGAAGCCCCTGAGCGCCACGTTCGCGCGAGCCACGGACGCTGCGAGGTCGAGGTGCGCTGCCGTCCTGCGGTGCATCAGGGCGCGCAGGCGCAGGCTCAGGATCCGCCACTCGTCGTCGCTCATGCCGTCATCCTGCCTTACGGTGCGACGGCCGCGCGGGCCTGCTCGCCGTAGATGCCGAACGTCAGCACCTTCGCCGCCACCTTCGTCTCCGCGCACACCGTCCCGCTGGCCTTCTCCCCGGGCGCCAGCGTCAGCGCGTCGAACTCCTTCTCCGCCGCGCCGACGGCCGCCTCCCGCTTCTCGCCGTCGATGCCGGTGACCGAGAAGTCGTAGGGGTTGACCTCGATGTTGCCCTCGGTCTGGTTGACCACGACGGCCTTCACGCACGAGTACGGGCCGCCGCTGGCGAACTCGTGGGCGCGGTACGGGGTGCGCTTCGCGGTGAGCTTCACGGGCGGCTTGGACTCCTTGGTCTTCTTGCCGCCGGCGTCGCCCTGCTGCGCGGGCTGGAC
>NZ_DATCVQ010000186.1:0-5666 GCF_036566765.1 Streptomyces sp. | reverse complement strand
CCCCCGCGACCACCGATTCGTTGCCCCGCTGAGAGATCATCACAGCGCCTTGTGTCATGAGCGCCAGTTGCACGTGCTCGGGATCGCCACGCCGGACATGAGTCGAGGTGCGGCGCGAGAGCACCGGCGAGTCGGACACGGCAGTCAGCCGCACCACGCCGAGCTCCAGGTCCGTGATGCTCGCCCGGAAACCGGCCGCGTGCCGGGTGCTGAGCATGACGGGCATCACCTCGTTGCACACCGTCTCGCGGAACCAATCGAACCTGTCCCCACCCGCCCCGACAGCATCCGACGCGACCAGCGACTCCATGAGATCCCCCAACTCCTCGACGTGGCAGCGAACCAGACCCTCACCGGTTTGTCGCACAGCCGGGCCCCACCCCCACCGCCACGCGATCAACTATTCAGACACACGCTTCGGACGCGGCTTTCGGACGCGTGCTCGGTCCGCTGTGGCGTTCGCCGACGAGCCGGCGGGGCGCGGCGGCGCTCAGCGGGACGGCATGTCACGCGTGGCCCGGACGCCCCGGCCGTCACCGGCCGCGGCGCGCCCTGCCCCCGGCAGGCGCGAGGGGCAGAAAGCAGCGGTGGGGGCTACAGGTCGCCGGTGTCGATGATGCGGCGGGAGAGGGCGGCCAGGTGCGCGTCGATGCGCTGTGCGTCTGCGCCGAGTGCGGGGGCGAGGACGTACGCGGCCAGCCAGCCCGCGGAGAGCGCCAGTTCGTAGCGGACCCGGCCGGCGTCCCGCTGCCGGCTGCTGGTCTGGGCCCACACGCGGCGGGCGGTCCGCTCGGCGTGCTGCGGGTAGCAGGCGTTCCGGTCAGCTGCCCAGAGCGCTTCTGCCGCGATCTGCGTGACTTCCACGGCCGTCACGTCGGTGGAGGCTCCGATGTCGCCCGGATCGGCGAGAGCGGCGGCCCTGGCGGTGCGCTCGCGGGCCGTGAGCCAGGCCTCGATCCGGTCGCGGTCGTACCCGTTCAGCGTGGCGAGTGCCGAGGCGGTGAGACAGCCGAGCTCCAGGAGCAGCGGGGCAGTCTGCGTGAGCGTGTCGGCCACGCACGCGTGGTCGCGCAGCAGGGCGAGCGCCGTGCGGGCGTCCTGGGTCGCTGTCGTCTCGTAGTCGTTCACGAATTGGCCGGCGAGTACTCCGGGCATGAGCGTGCGGGTGAGCTGGAGGCCGGCCAGGCGCGCGTCGGCGCGGTCTGCCGGGGCGGGCGTGGTGAAGCGGGGCAGGCGGTCGCGTGCGAGTAGCCACTGTTCGGCGGCGGCGCGGTCGAACAGCGGACTGGCCTCGGTGCCGCCGGTCCGGGGCGGGAAGTCGCCGTGGCGGCGGCGCCAGTCGGCTACCGCGGCCCGCCCGGTCCAGGCTATCCGGGCGATCTGGGAGAGGGTCACGTGCGTGGTCGTCGTCGGTGTCATGCGTCCTGATTCCTCGTCGGTGCAAGGAGAGTGTCCGTCACAGTCCGCCCGGCGCATACCGCGGCCGGCTTCGCGGGCAGCGAGGCGAGCGGGGAGCGCCGGCCCTTCAGGACGGTGCGCGCAGCTGGCGGCAGGCTTCTTCGGGGTGGGCGTCGCAGAGCGCGTCGATGCCGGCGGCGCGGTACGGGGCGACGTCGACCGCGCCGGCCCGTGACCTGCCGAGCCGGAGGCCAACGCGCAACGGCTGCGGGCAAGACGCAAGGTTGAGCACGCCCTTGCGGCCGACGCCGCCGACCACGGCTGGGCTCGCGAGATCGAACGCCACCACTGCACGGCCAGCCGCATCGAGAAGCTGCTGACCGACCTCGGCAAGCCACTCGACGACCCGACCGACACCCTGGAGAGGGGTCACCGCTGATTAGCGAGTCGGGAACGAAGCCAGAGCAAGGTCCCATTGGTCAGCTGCGTGAAGCAGCGCAGCCTTATCCACCCGCACCTCCACGACGTACTGGTAAATGTCCGCCCGAGCATCGCCCTGCTGGCATGGGCGTGCCGCCTCCAAGGAAGGGTGAACGCGAATCACCGCCCCACCTGTTGCGCGTGGTCGACCCGGTCGACGACACCTACCGGCGGCAGATGAACCGGCAGCTCACCGTGCAGGAGTCCCGCCACAAGCTCGCCCGGGACATCTGCCACGGCAAGCGCGGGCAGATCATGCAGGCGTACCGGACGGGGCAGGATCGCTCCGGCGGCAGAACTGCGCCTCAAGCAGATCGGTGAAGATTCCGATGGGGTCGTCCCAACCGCCGTTGATCCAGTCGCCGTTGACGTTGGTGGTGACCATCTGTTCGCCATCGCGAGCGCCGTAGGCGTAGGACCACGATCCGAAGAGCGCACCCCCCATGCCCCAGACCGTTTCCCCGCAGGGCAGTCTCACTGAGGAAACGCCGAGGCCGTAGGCGGCGTTGGAAATCCAGTCGCGAGTGGGCACGGTGGTGAACATGTCGCGTTGTTGGTCCGGTGGCAGTATCCGGCCCCCCAGCAGGGCACCGAAGAACCGGTTGAGGTCCCCGGCGGTGGAGATCATGCCGCCGGCTGCCCAGAACATGGATGAATCGAGCTCGGTCGCGTCGTGGACCGGCGCGTCGGGGTCGGTCTGGAACAGCTTCGTGTAGTGCCGGGAATGTGGCCCGTGGATCGTCGGGTCGCTGCCGTGCGGCAGGTACGTGCCGGCCAGGCCGAGTGGGCGGGAGATCCGCTCCGTGATCTCCTCGGCGAGCGCGCGGCCGGTGGCCCCTTCGATGATCATCCCTGCGAGGACGTAGTTGGTGTTGGAGTATGCCCAGCCCGAACCCGGTGTGAAGGTGGGTGGATGGGACATCGCGATCTGCACCAGCGACTCGGGCGGGTGAGTCTCGTAACGGTTCAGTGCTTCCTGGTCATCGGTGTAGTTGAAGATCCCGCTGGTGTGGTTGAGCAGCATCCTGATGTTCACCCTGGCACCGTCGTGGTGATGCCCATGGACCACGCCGGGCAGCCACTGTTCCGCGGTGTCATCCAGGCTCAGCCTGCCTTCCGCCGCCAGCTGCATCACGACGGTGGCCACGAACGTCTTGCTGATGCTGCCGATGCGGAACCGGTCCTGCTGTGAACGCTTGCGGCCGGTTCGGGTGTCGGCCACTCCTGCGCTCCCGAACCACTGCCGGTCGCCGTCGCAAACCTCAGCAAGAATGCCGGGAAGGCCGCCTTGGGTCACGGCTTGCTGAAGTAAGCGCTGAACCGCCTCGTAGCCCTCGGCCCCTGAGGCCGGCGCGGACTCAGATACCGCGCCCCCTGCTTTGACCGGTTCGGCGCCCGGTCGGACGCTGTCTGTATGAGCGGTGTGTCGGTGCATGTGGTCCTCCTTGTGGTGTGTGACCCGTAAGCGACCGCCCGGCCCCTCTCCACAGCGTGCTTCACTGGCCCACCGGCTCTCACCAAGGGCTTGGGGCCCAGCGCAGTGTGCAATCCATCGCGCACGCCTACAGGACCCACTGCACATCACGGCAAGGGCACGGCACGGCTGCGGCGTGATCGGGCGTGTCAGCTGTTGCCAGTGGTCAGTGATCCTGGCTGTTGAGCGTCTGCCGTACGCGGTCCGCCAACTCGGCCTGATCGACACCGGCCAAGGCGAGAGCACGGGGCACGGTGCCGACTGGAGCCTGCAGGATCCCGAGCAGCAAATGCGCTGACCCCAGGTCCTTCTTGCGGGCAGAGGCGAAGCTCCGATCCAGTGCGAGTCTGGCGGAGGCACCCAGCTTGGGCTGTTCGGAAGCGCGGCTCGGCCGGGGAAGGTCATAGGCGGCCGGAGATACTCCAACCATGCTCAGGCTGTGCTCAAACTCTCGATCCAGTGCATCGCGAACAGCAGCGCGATCGAGCCCGACCGAGACCAGGACCTGCTGTGCGGTAGTCCCCTGATCGGCGGCGAGCGACAGCAGGAGATGGTGCGCGTCGATCGTCGCCGACCCATCCTCCTGAGCTTCGCCCATCGCCCGCACGATGACTGCGTGCAGGTACTTGTCAAACGCGCTCATCGCCGCGCCTCCTCAGCTTGACTCCGGCGGCGATGAGCCGCTTGGCGTGCTTCTTGTGGACGGCCTGGCGGGTGACACCGAGCGCCTCGGAGACCTGCGGCCAACTCCAGCCCGCACGCATGGCCTGCTCGACAGCGGCGTCCTCCAGTTGATCGGCAAGGCGCCGCAGCGCCGCGACAGCCGCCAGGGCGTCAGCGGGCTCTTGAGGAAGGGAATTCTTGCCGACGGACATGCAAGCAACTGTAGTTGACTAATGGAGATAGTCAACCCGAGTTGCTAACGACTGGGGCAGGGTGCGGTGATCCGTCGGAGGCTCGTGATCACGGGCCGCCCTGTCGGCAAACGATGGCGGGCTCAAGCGGTCTGCGCATCACCGCTGTTCAGGAGGTCAGCGAGACCTGTGCCGGAGTGCGACAGCCATAGGTCTTGCGCGGACGGTGGTTGAGCTCGTGGGCGATGGCGTCCAGGTCGGCCTGGCTGATCGTGCGGAGGTCCGCGCCCTTGGGCAGGTACTGCCGCAACAGCCGGTTCGTGTTCTCGTTGGAGCCGCGCTGCCACGGGCTTCGCGGTTTGCAGAGATGGATCGGCACACCCGTCTCCGCAGTGAGCCTTTTCAACTTGGACTCGGGGTGAGGGCGCTACGCATGCCTGACCTGCCCAGATGCTGTGACGTGGTCACCCGATCGGTGGCCGCGTTGAAAACGCTCAGTGATGGCCTTGTGCTCGGCCATCTCGCGGCCCCGGTCCCAGGTGAGCGTCCGCCGCCACTGGGGCGGGATGCCGAGGAGGCTGCGGGTGAGGTGCGGTGCGACCTGCTCGGCTTTGATGCCGCGGGCAACGCGACGATGGCGGTGTACCGGCTGGTGCGTTCGACGAGCGTCGCGACCACTGAGGGCCGTGCGCCCATCACAAGGTCGCCCTCCCAATGGCCAGGCACCTTGCGGTCCTCGACCTCTGCGGGACGCGCGCTGATGGACACCATGCCGCAGATCACGCCCCGCCCGGTGCGCCGACGGGCGACCTTAATCGATTACTCCCAAGCAGCCGACTTCACCCATCCTCCGTGGTCCGGCCTGCTGGCGCTGCCTCCCGGGCTGCGGCCTCCGTCGGGCACCGGCGTCTCCGATCTGCCTTGATGACGCGAGAGAGGGACACGTTGGACATAGCCGCACCGACAAGGGCGTGTTGGCGTTGACGCGGTGCCGACGGGGTCACAGGTCGGTGACCTCACCGAGCCCCAGCGTGCGGAGGGTGTGGTTGGCCATGTGGAGATGCCCCACGGCGTTCGGGTGTGCGGGGTCGTCCAGCCAAGGGATCGGCTCGGTGTCGGGGAAGTGCGCCAGCCAGTACGCCTCGTGGTCGACGAGCACGGCTCCGGTCTCGGCGGCTATCTCCCGGACGGCCTGACAGTAGGCCGGCAGAGCCGCTCGCCTGGACTTGCCCGACTCACTGACCAACACAGGGGTGTGCACGATGATCTGCGCACCGGACGCTTTGGCGATGATCGCCCGCATTGCCTCGTGGAACTCCGGCAGCCCGTCCACACCTGCGACGGCATCGTTGGTGCCAAGGGATATGGACAACACGTCAGGGGAGAAACGGCCGATGAGGTGGTCGTACGCGCCAAGCACATCGGTGGCCCGCCAAGCCGACACCCCGGTGTTGACCACG
>NZ_DATCVQ010000185.1:0-9293 GCF_036566765.1 Streptomyces sp. | reverse complement strand
AGCCCGCCGATGCCTCCGAAGACGCCGGTTCGCGTGGTGTCGTCGCTTCGCATGCGGTGCAGGCTGGCAGCCCCGACTCGACGACGACTCGAACGCGAGGCCTCAGGCCCCGGCCTCGGTCTTGGCGCCGGGTCCGCCGGGCCCGCCGGGACCACCCGAACCTCCGGGACCTCCAGGCCCACCTGGCCCTCCCGGCCCTCCCGGCCCCCGCGCCTCAAGCCGTGCGTCCTTCATCAGCAGGGCCAGGACGAACCCGACCAACAGCACCGGCACGGCCGAGAGGAAGACCGTCGACAGCGCGTTGCCGTACGCCTCCGCCACCGCGGCGACCGTCTCCGGCGGGAAGTCCGCGGACTTCGCCGGGTCCCAGCTGCCCGCCACGACGCTGTGCGCGGTGTCCGCCGGGAGCAGCCGCGCGGCCTCGGAGGCCAGCCGGGCGTTGAGGATCGAGCCGAAGACGGTCGCGCCGAAGGCGGTGCCGAGGTTCCGGGCGAGTCCCACGGTGGAGGTGCTGACGCCCATGTGCTCCCGGGGCGAGGTGCTCTGCGCGACGAGCGTGGTCACCTGCGAGGAGAGCCCGACGCCGATGCCCATGACCGCCAGCAGCAGGGCGATGGTCGCCGCGCCGGTGTCGGCCGGGCTCAGCGACATGAACGCCGCGGCCGCGGCCGCCAGCGCGGTGCTGGCCACCGGGAACCACTTGTACCGCCCGGTCTTGGCGATGATCTGCCCCGCCACCACGGTCGCGATCGCCATGCCGATCATCGCGGGCAGGAACAGCAGACCGGTCCGCGAGGCGCTCACCCCGGTGACCGTCTGGAGATACAGCGGCACGAAGTTGACGCAGCCGAAGAAGGCGAAGCTGACCGCGAAGGCCACCGTCACGCAGATCGTGAACGTCCGGTTGGCGAACAGGCCGAGCGGGACGATCGGCTCCGCGGCGGACCGTTCCCGGCGCAGCCACAGAACGGCGAGTACGACCGCCGCGGCGCCGAGCCCGAGAACGGAGCGATCGCCCCACCCGTCGCGTCCGGCCAGGTCGGTGCCGAGCACCAGCGTGGCGATGAGCCCGGTGAGCAGCGCCGTGCCGAGGTAGTCGACGCGCGGGCGCGCCGTGCCGCGCGGGCCGGCCCCCGGCAGCAGGAAGCGGATGCCGACCAGGGCGAGCAGGCCCAGCGGGATGTTGACGTAGAAGATCCAGCGCCAGCCGAGCTGGTCGGTCAGGACGCCGCCGACGAGCGGGCCCGCCAGATTGGCCAGGACCATCACACCCGCGAACCAGCCCTGGTACTTGGCGCGCTGCCGCGGCGCCATCAGATCGCCCAGGACGGCGAACGCGCTCACCTGGAGGCCGCCGCCGCCGAGCCCCTGCAGGGCTCGGTAGGCGATGAGCTCTCCCATCGAGTCGGCCGCGCCGCAGGCGACCGATCCCACGAGGAAGATGACGACGGCCGAGAGGTATACGGTCCGGCGGCCGAACAGATCGCCGAGTTTGCCGTATACCGGCATGGCCACGCTGAAGGTGAGCATGTACGCGGTGAAGGTCCAGCTGTACAGGTCGAGGGCGCCCAGATCGGCGGTGAGGCGGGGGCCCGCGGTCGCCACGATCGACTGGTCGAGCATCGACATCGCGCTGGTCAGCAGCAGGGAGGCGAGCAGCAGGGGGAAGCGGGGCGGCAGGGCGCGCTCGGGGGTCGCGCCGGGGGCCTTCCCTGGGGGGCGGCCCGGTCCGGGTCCGGTCATCGTCGTTTCTCCAAAGGTGTGACGCACGTAGCTTTGTTCATCAATTACATGCTTTCCTCATATGTTTGCCCTGTGTAGCGTAACCTCGAAACCCGGCTCCATCGTGGGGGTTTTTCGGACGCTTGCTGGTGGGCGGCACTTGTCGAGTGCAGCTCAAGCGGAAGTCAAGTGATCCACCTCACGCTCACGAAGTGCATCAGGCCGTTTCAGATGCAAGCCACGGGAGGGGCAGTGCTGCAGATCGGGTTACTGGGAACCCTGCAAGTCGTGCACGACGGCGTGAACGTGACGCCCTCCGCTCCAAAGGTCCGACAAGTCCTCGCCTTGCTCGCGCTGCGGGCCAACAGCACGGTCCCGCTCCATCAGCTCGTCGAGGAGCTCTGGGAGGAGAGACCTCCTTCCAGCGCCGCCACCACGCTCCAGACGTACATCTACCAACTGCGCAAGCTGCCCGGGCTCAGCCTGGAGACGACCCCCGGCGGCTACCGCCTTTCGGTCCCCCAGGGAAGCCTGGACAGCATGCGGTTCGCCGAGCTCGCCGACCTCGGCCGTACGGCCATGGAGGAGGGCGCGGTCTCCGAAGCCGCCGACCTGCTCCACCGGGCCCTCGCCGTCTGGCGGGGGCCCGCTCTCTCTGACCTGACGCCCGGGCCGATCGTGGGCATCGACGCGCTGCGCCTCGCGGAACAGCGCTACGAGGTCCTGGAGGAGCGCATCGACGCGGACCTGCTCCTCGGCCGCCACCACCGGCTGATCAGCGAACTGACCGCGCTCGCGGCGGACAACCCCACCCGGGAGGGGCTGCACGCCAAGCTCATGCTGTCGCTCTACCGGGCGGGCCGGCGGCCGGACGCCCTGGAGGTCTTCCAGCGCATTCGCCGGGTGCTCATCCGGGAACTGGGCCTGGAGCCCTGCTCGGAGCTGCAGTGGCTGCACCAGCAGGTGCTGGCCGGGGACCGCGGGCTCGACCTGCCCGCGGGACGGGTCAACGTGCACGGCGGACCGGTCGGACCGGTCGGTCCGGTCGGGCAGCCCCCGGCCGGGCAGCCTCCCGTGAAGCTGCCCGCCGACGTGCCGCTGATCGGCCGCGAGGCCGAACTCGCGCGCGTCGGACGGCTGCTGCGGGAGCCGGGCGGCCAGGACCGGCCGCGGTGCGTGTGCGTGGCCGGCGCCCCCGGCGTGGGCACCACGGCCTTCACCGTCGCCCTCGCCCACCGGCTGGGCGACGCCTTCTGTGACGGACGGCTGTATGTGTCGTTCGGGGACCCGGCCGCGCCGCGCCCCGTCGAGGAGGTGCTCGCCGACCTGCTCGAAGCGGTCGGGCACGCGCGCTCCACGCTGCCCGCCGGCCGGGCGGAGCGGGCCGCGCTGTTCCGCAACTGGACCGCGGGCAAGCGGGTGCTGCTGGTCGTCGACCACGTGGCGGCCGCGCACCAGGTCACCGATCTGCTCCCGGACGACACCGGCTCGGCCGTCCTCGTGGCCGGGTACCGGCGGTTGTACGGGGGGCAGTTCGGGGCTCCGGTGGACCTGCTGCCCATCGGGCCCGAGCAGTCCTTGGAGCTGTTCCTGGGGGCGCTCGGCCGGGACCGGCTGCTCGGCGAGGGCTCCTCGCGCACGATGCTCGACCTGTTCGGCGGGCTGCCGGGTCCGATGTCCGAGGCGGTGGGGCTCCTCGAGCTCCGGCCGCACTGGTCGGTGCGGCAGCTCGTCGACTGGATGGGCCGTGACCGGCCGGCCGCCGTCCCGCACCAGCGCCCGCACCCGTTCCACCATGTGCGCCGGCGCTGCGGCGGTCTCGACGCCCGGGTGAGCGACGCGCTGGCCAAGCTGGCCTGGGAGGCGGACGGCGTGCTCACGGTGGAGCAGGCGGCCCGGATCCTGGGGAGGAACCCGGACGTGACGGAGGAACTGCTGGAGGAGCTGGTCGAGTTCTTCCTGCTGGAGGTGGACCTGGTCCGCGACCGCTCCTCCGAGCGGTTCTTCCAGTACCGGATGCCGCCGCTGCTCCGCATGGCCCTGCGCGCCGTTCCCGTGGGCGCGCTGGCCTGACCCGTACCGCCCCGTGCGCTGCGGGGACGCCCACCCGGGCGTCCCCGCAGCGCGCTTTGACGGGGTTCTCACAGCTCCACGCTGTCCCCGTGCTCCCGGAGCCAGGTGTTCACCTGGAGCGCCATCTCGATGTTCATCCGGTGCAGCCAGTCCTGCGCGGCGGCCTCGCCCGCGGGCCCGACGACCGAGCGCGCCTTCTCCAGGTCGAGCAGCGGCCGCACCGGCGAGGCGGGGTCCGCGAGCACCTCCGCGAACTCCGCGTGCAGGGCCTTGGTGTACGTCGCGTCCTGGCTCACCGGGAAGGGCGCCTTCGGCCGCTCCAGGACCTGCTCGGGAAGGAGGTCCGCCACGGCCGCCCGCAGCAGGCTCTTCTCCCGGCCGTCGAAGGTCTTCATCTCCCACGGGATGTCGTACGCGTACTGGACCAGCCGGTGGTCGCAGAACGGGACCCGGACCTCCAGGCCGGAGATCATGCTGAGCCGGTCGTTGCGCTCCAGGAGCCGGGGCAGCCAGTGGGTCAGATGGAGATGGCAGATCTCCCGGGCGCGGCGCTCCTCGGCGGACTCGCCGGCCAGCCGGGGGATCTGGGCCATGGCGTGGGAGTAGCGCTCCGCGTAGTACGCCGGCATGTCGAGCCGGGCGGCGAAGGCGGGGGAGAGCAACCCCTGGCCCAGGCCGTCGCGGGTGCCCGGGTGCCACTGCTCGAAGGCGACCCAGGGGAACTGCTCCTCGTCGGCGAGGTCGGGGATGTGCACCCAGCTGTAGCCGCCGAAGATCTCGTCGGCGCTCTCGCCGGTCAGCGCGACCTTGGAGTGCCGGCTCACCCCCGCGAACGCCCGGTACGTGGAGGTGTCCATGTCCCCGAACGGGGCGGGCACGTCCTGCGCGCGCAGCACGCCGCGGCGCGCGGCCGGATCGATGAGGTCGGCCGTGGTGAGCTCGATCTCCAGGTGGTCGGCCCCGATGTGCTCGGCCACGGCCCGCGCGTACGGCGCGTCGGGGGCGCTGCGCACCAGGTCGGGCGTGAAGTCGTCGCTGTAGCCGCTGTAGGTGACGGTCGTGGTGCGGATCGGGTCGCCGCCGGAGCGGGCCCGGGCGCGGGCGGCGAGCGCGGCGACGGCGCTGGAGTCCAGGCCGCCGGAGAGCAGCACGCTCAGCGGCACGTCGGAGACGAGCTCGCGCGCGACGCTGTTCTCCAGGAGCTCGCGCACGGTCCGCACGGTGTCGTCGAGGCCGTCCTCGTGCGGGCGGGCCTCCAACTGCCAGTAGCGGCGCAGGGAGACCCGGCCGCCCGGGCCGTACGTGAGGGTGTGGCCGGGCGGCAGGTCGCGGATGTCGCGGTAGACGCTCTCGCCCGGGGCGCGGGCCATCGAGAACAGCACCCGCAGCCCGTCGAGGTCGACCGTGGGCCGCACCGCCGGGTGGACCAGGAGGGTCTTGGGCTCGGAGCCGAAGACCAGGCCCTCGGCGGTGGGCGCGTAGTACAGGGGCTTGATGCCGAACCGGTCGCGGGCCAGCAGCAGGGTGCGCCGGCGCGGGTCCCACACGGCGAAGGCGAACATGCCCTCCAGGCGCTCGACGCAGCGCTCGCCCCACTCCAGATAGGCGTGCAGCACCACTTCCGTGTCGCTGCGGGTGCGGAACCGGTGGCCGAGGCCCGCCAGTTCCGCCCGCAGCTCCTGGAAGTTGTACACCTCGCCGTTGTACGTGAGGACCGCGGCGGGCTCCGCGTCGTCGGGGTCCTCGGGTACCCCCTCGGCCGCGGCGGTCATGGGCTGGCCGCCGCCGGCCACGTCGATCACCGCCAGCCTGGTGTGGATCAGCGTGGCCTGCCGGTCCGCCCGGACGCCCTGGCCGTCCGGGCCGCGGCAGGCCATCGTGCGCGCCATCCCCTCCGCGAGCCCGGGGTCCTCCGTGACCGGGCCGCCCTCGCGACGGACCCAGCCTGCGATTCCGCACATGCGGTTCTCCTTCCGTGGCTGTCGGTTGCCCTGGTCGCAAAGATCCCGGGGCGCGCTCGAAGCCGTGTGGAGGGGCGCTGGACCGGCGCGGGCCACGGCTTCACGCGGGTGCGGGGCCGCCCTTGCGGAAGGCCGGGACGAGGATCGCGCCGACCGTCAGGTGCAGCAGGACCAGGGTGACCCGGTTGCCCGCGGTCAGGCCCGCGCCGAACAGCGGCGCGAACAGCGAGAGCAGCAGGACCAGGACCGCGACGCCGGTCCACACCGGCTTGGCGCGGCCGGTGAACCGCTCCAGGAGGGCAAGCAGGCCCCAGCCGAGGAGCGCGACGACCGCCGAGCCGATGAGCACGGCCGGGAGGTAGAGCTCGCTGGTGGTGGTGGAGCCCGGGCCGTCCGGGATCCGCAGATCGATGTCGAGCACGGAGTGGGCGAGCAGCCAGATCAGGGCGTCGGCCACCACGGTGGCGACGACGGCGAGAGCACGGGTGCGGACCGGGCTTGCGGTGGTGGGTGTCGCGGGCATCTCGGGCCTCCTTCGTCCTGCAGGAAATGAATGCGGAATTTATATGTGTGACGTTGGCACATGATGTTCTCACGTCAAAGAATGTCTCGTCCAGTCACATGCAGGTAACCTGGAAGTCGTGAACGCCTCGGACACGATCCAGAACGAGACCCGCCCCAAGAACGGGGCCGAAGAGAGCGGCGCCGTGGACGCGGCCGTCGACGCCGCCGTGCTCGACGCCGTCGAGTCCGCGATGATCCGGATCCGCCGCAGGCAGTCGCGGCGCAGCCTGGCCAGGCCCGTCGTCATGGGCCTCAGCGAGCCGGTCGACCTCAACACGCTCGCCGTCGTCGACGCGGTCGACGAGGGCGCGGGCGAGGGCGGACGGGACGTCACCGTCGGGTTCGTCGCGGACCGGCTCGCCATAGACCCTTCCCGGGCCAGCCGCATCGTCGCCGAGGCCGTCCGGTCCGGCTTCGTCCGCCGGGCCGCCTCGCAGGAGGACGGCCGGCGCAGCTGCCTGGAACTGACCGACGTCGGCCGGGAGGCCGTGACGGCCGCGCACCGCACCCGGCAGGGCTTCTACTCGGTCGTGCTCGGCGACTGGGACCCGGAGGAGCAGCGCGACTTCGCCCGGCTGCTCACCAAGTTCGTCCACTCGCTGGACGACGCCGGCCGCCGCTGACGGCCGCGTACCCGGCACAGCCCGCACCAGGCCCGTCCACCGGCCTTCGAGGAGCCTTCGAGCCGGTCCGGAGACGCTGAACTCACCACAACCCCGCTACCGACGGCGCACCAGAGCCCCCGCAGCCGTGGGGCGCACGCGCCTGTCCCGAAGGAGGCGCGACGGTGAGTACGACAGACCGGACAGATCAGCGGCCGGCGGCCGGGCCGGCCGGCGACGGCCCCCCGCCCGCACGGGCGGACCGCCCGGCCCGGGCCGGAGCCAAGGCCGCGGCGGCGGAGCCCGTCCGCCCCCCGGCCGCCGTCGGCTGGGCCTACGCCATGGTGATCGTGGCGACGCTCGCCGCGATCGCGAGCAACGTCTTCGAGATCGCCCACCAGGTGGAGACCGGCGTCGCGGGCGCCGCGACCACCGGCGACCTGGTGCTGACCATCGCCTTCTGTGCGCTGTTCGGCTTCTTCGCCGAGATGCTGCGGGCCGGCCGCCAGTGGGGCCGGGTGCTGCTCACCGTCTTCACCGCGCTCGGCCTGCTGTTCACCGGCCTCGGCCTCGCCGGCCTCGGCGGCCGGCCGCTGGTCGGCCCGCTGCAGGCGAGCCTCGCCGTGGCCAGCCTCATCCCCTCCGTCGTCGGCCTCGTCCTGCTCTACGTGCCCTCTGTCAACGGGTGGATGGCCGAGGTGCGGGCGGGCAGCCGGACGATCTCGCAGCGGCTGCGCAAGCTGGTCCTCACCGCCCATGTGGCCATCTCGGTCGGCTGGTTGGGTCTGGTCACCGGGATGTTCGCGATGTCGGTGGCCGGCGCCACCACGGGCGACGCCGAGCAGCAGGCCGCCATGTACCGCACCATGTCGATGCTCGACGAGATCTTCCTCGGCATGACCAGCATGTTCGCGCTCATCACCGGGATCGTGGTGGGCGCCGGCACCAAGTGGGGCCTGCTGCAGCGCCGATGGGTCGCCGTGAAGTTCTTCACGACCATGGGCGTCATGGTGCTCGGCTTCTCCGTCATCCACACGCTGATCCTCAAGGCGAACGAACTCGTCGACGCCGGCGCCCCGGTGCGCGGCGGCGAACTGGACACCGTCGGCTGGTCGATGGCCGGCGCCGCCGCCCTCGCCCTGTCCAGCCTCGTCTTCATGACGGCCGTGTCCACGTACAAGCCCTGGGGGCTCACCGGCCGAGGACGCCGGAGCGCCCCCGCCGCCCGTACCGCGGCCCGCTGACCCTTCCCCGTACAGCCCCGGCCCCACGCCCGAGCGCCCCGAAAGGACGACCGGCACCATGACCACGACCAGCACCACCATCCGGGACACCCAGGTCCTGCGGCACAGCCGCCTCCTGGGCGTCGGTGTGTACCGCCCCGAGCGGTCCGTGCCCAACACCGAGATCGCCGAGCGGACCGGACTCGACCCGGCCTGGATCGAGAGCCGCTCGGGCATCCGCTCGCGCCGCTACGCCTCCCCGGAGGAGACCCTGCCGGCGATGGCGACCGCCGCCGCCGAGAAGGCCCTCGCGGCCGCCGGCATCGGCGCCGACCAGCTCGGCACGGTCATCGTCGCGACCATCACCTCCATGGAGCAGATGCCCGCCGTGGCCGTCGAGGTCGCGCACCGCCTCGGCGCGCCGCAGACCGCCGCCTTCGACGTCTCCGCGGCCTGCGCCGGCTTCTGCCACGCGGTCGCGCTGGCCAGTGATCTCGTACGGCTCGGCCGCTCCGAGTACGTGCTCGTCATCGGCGCGGAGCGGATGACGGACATCCTCGACCACGAGGACCGCGACACCGCGTTCCTCTTCGCCGACGGCGCGGGCGCCGTGGTCGTCGGCCCGTCGGACGAGCCGGGCATCGGCCCGGTCGTGTGGCAGGCCGACGGCTCGCGCAACGCGGCCCTCAAGATGACCGCGCCGTGGCACGACGGCACCGGCGAGCGGCCCGAGGACCGGCCGGCCATCACCATGGCGGGCTGGAAGGTCTACCGCTGGGCGACCAACGAACTCGTCCCCGCCGCCCGGAAGATGCTGGACGCCGCCGGGGTCACCGCGGACCAGCTCGACGCCTTCATCCCGCACCAGGCCAACATGCTCATCACCGACGTCGTCGTCGAACAGCTCGGGCTGACCGACCGGACCGCCGTCGCGCGGGACATCGTCACCAGCGGCAACAGCTCGGCCGCCTCCATCCCGCTCGCCATGGACGAGCTGCTCTCGTCCGGCAAGGTCGCCAGCGGCGGGCTCGCCCTGCTGGTCGGCTTCGGCGCCGGACTGGTCTACGCGGGCCAGGTCGTACGACTGCCCTGACCTCCCGCCCCGCAACGCGGCGGGCGCCCGGAAGCCGTCGAGGCCCGGGCGCCCG
>NZ_DATCVQ010000184.1:0-13576 GCF_036566765.1 Streptomyces sp. | reverse complement strand
CGGCAGACACCCCCGCCGCTGGTCCTGCTCGACGTCTCCGCTCAGGACTGGTCATCCGCCATCCATCAGGCGATGTCGTTCTCTGCCCTGCTCAAGCAGTTCCCCGAAACCGGCTGGAACTGGGACGAACCTGACTCTTCGCCTTCCTGATTAGTCCTCTGCCAGGAGGCCATTTCCCGTTCCTTACGCTAGGTCTCGTGACGACATCGAGCGCCTTCACGCATCCCCGCTGGGGGCTTCAGTTCCATTGGTGGGCCGTGGACCGGTCTGGGCAGGTGGGACTGTTCTACTCCGCCTTCGGGCCTGTCCCGATTGCGGCCAATACCCACGTGGCGGCCATGGACAGCGCGACCGCCCAGGCAAGGGCGTCGCACCCCGAGTGGTTTGACTGGATCTGCCACGACGAGCCAGAGGAGTGCCCGCAAACGCACTGCCCGGTCACACTCGACCGAGGGCCTTACCTGTTCACCTGGGACGAAGAAACCGACGACCGGTACACGCGCTTTGGGATCCCGAAGAGGCCGCTGCTCGCTGCCGAAATGCCACAACGGATGGCCGACGCCGCCCTGCTTGTCGAGACCGACTTCGTCTTCGAGCGGACTGTCCGGATCGATCTGAGCTATCCAGCCGGACGGGAGCTTCTGTCTGGCAGCGACTTGCACCGGCATGGGAACACCGAACCGACCAACGACGTCCGCCCGAGCTGATCCCCCTGAATACTGCGATATTCCGTGAGACTCCCGTCTTCGGCGTCTCAGTCATGCTGACGAACCGAAGCCAGGCACCCAGGCGTCGGCCATGATCGATGAGACTCTCTGGCACCTCCAGATCAGCGGCTGAATCTCGTTGCACGTCACCCACGAGATGAGTCTCAATCAGACCTGACAGTGCGCAGGTCACAGCGCATCTCGATGGCATGGTCGATGAGACGGGACAATCCGGCTGGGAGCCTGGTGCCGTGGAAGACTCCACAGACCAAGGACTTCGCCACTCGATCGCTGATGCCGACTCTCCGGCCTGGCGCGTCAGGGCAGCTGCAGGGCGACGGCTGGCGGCGGCGCCTCGGATCGAGAGCGTCGCCGGTGTCCTGCACCGTCTCCTCCTGGACGCTCAGGACACCGGAGTGACATCGAGGTGTCGTGCGTGGATGCCGCAGGCGGGCGTCGGCGGCGTCCGCCACAGCCTCCGCCACTGGGATGTCCGCTTCGCCCTGGAGAGGCCACGCCTGACCACCACAGAGCCAGGTCAGCTGGGCGACCCCATTACAGGCGAACTCGCCGACCTGATCGAGAGCATGATCGCCAGAGGGCATAGCGGACTCTCGCAGGTGATCTGACCATGGTGTCGCCGCTCAGACCATGCGTCGTAGCGCGGTCTCCACGGCATCGACCAGCGGGTCTCCTTCGGCCCGCGGATGCCTGGCCAGGCCGAGTTCGATGTCCGGCAGGCTGGGCAGGGCGTCCGCGTCGTGGCACGCCATGGCTGGTTCGAGATTCCCGGGCAGCACCGCGGTGACGCCGAGCCCGGCCCGCACCGCGGCGAGCACACCGACGAGGCTGTTGCTCTCGAAGGCCACCCGCCAGCGCCGGTTGGCATGTTCCAGCGCTTCCAGCAGCGACGACCGCCAGGTGCACGGGCCCGAGAACAGCACCACGGGCAGCGGATCGGCGGCCACGTCCACACCCTGGCCGACCGCCCAGACCAGCGGTCGGCGCACCGTCCAGCGCGGCCGGCCGGGAACGTCCGCCGCCTCGTCGAGCACGAGTTGGACGCGGCCCGCGTCGTACGCCTCGCGCCTCGCGTCGCCGGACAGGCTGAGCACCTCAAGCGTCGCGCCGGGATGCAGCCGGGCGAGGTCGGCGAGGGCCTGTGGAAGCTGGGACGCGGCGAGGTCTTCGAGCAACCCGACGCCGCAGTGGCCGGTCAGTGCGCGGCCGGCTTCGGTGAGCGCCTGCGCGGAGAGCGAGAGGATGCGCTCGGCGTACGGCAGCAGTTCGTCACCCGCACGGGTCGGCGAGACGCCGGACGTGGACCGGTGGAGCAGGGGACGGCCGACGGTGTTCTCAAGCTTGCGCAACTGCTGGCTGAGCGCGGGCTGGCTCTGCCCGAGCGCGCTGGCGGCGCGGCTGATGCTGCCCGCCCGCACAGCGGTGACGAACGACCGCAGCAGTGCGATCTCTAGATCCCTGGCCATAAGAATTCATTATATCGGCTCCAATCAACTGGCCACTTTCTATGACCAGATGAAGGACCTAGCGTGACGCGGGTGACTCGATACCGACAGGTGCTCGCGGTGCCCGGGATGGCATCGCTGCTGGGCGCCTCGCTGCTCGCCCGCACCGCGATCACGGCCTCCGGGATGGCGCTGACGATGTACGTCGTTCTGGGCCTGGACATGAGCTACGCGGCCGCGGGCGGGGCCGCGGCGGCCATGACCACCGGTCTGGCGCTGGGCGGGCCGCTGCTGGGCCGCATGATCGACCGCCGGGGCGCGCGCATCGTGCTGCTGATCACCGTCGTGGCGCAGGTCGCGTGCTGGCTGAGCGTCGCGGTACTGCCGTACACGATCCTGCTGGCCGCCGCCTTCGCAGCAGGTCTGCTGATGGTGCCGGCCCCGATGGTGACCAGGCAGGCGATCGCCGCGATGACGAAGGCGGGACAGCGCCGGGCCGCCTTCGCGCTGGAAGCGGTACAGGGCGAGCTGTCCTACATGGTGGGCCCGCCGATCGTGATCCTCTGTGCGGCACAACTGTCCTCCGGCGTGGTGGCCTGGGGCGTCGGCGGTGCGATCGTGGCGGGCGGAGCGGGGATCGCCCTGCTCAACCCCCCGCTGCGGGCCGAGGACGAGGCGCCGGCTGACCCGGCCGATCGCCCCCGTCGCCGGGAGTGGCTGGGCCTGAGAATGATCGCGGTGCTGGTGATGGCGTTCGGCGCCACGATCGTGCTCAACGGTACCGACCTGGCCATCGTGGCCACTCTCAAGGAAGCTGGCCAGGTCTCCTGGGCCGCCGTCGTGGTGGCCGTGTACGGCGCGGCCTCCATCGCCGGCGGGCTTCTGTACGGCGCGCTCCCGCGACCGCTGCCCACCTGGCTGCTGCTCGGCCTGCTCGGGCTGGTAACCATTCCCGCCGGACTGGCCCACGACTGGCGCTGGTTGTGTGTGGCCGGCCTCGGTGCGGGACTGCTTGCCGCACCGACTCTTTCCGCGTTGTCCGACGCCGTGAGCCGACTCGCACCCGCGAGCGTGCGCGGTGAGGCGACAGGCTTGCAGTCCTCGGCGCTGGGCGCGGGCTTCGCCCTCGGCGTCCCGATCGTCGGCGGGGCGATCGACGCCTCCGGGCCGGCAGGCGGCTTCGCGGTAGCCGGCCTGGCCGGCCTGGCCGCCGCATTGATCGGATGGCTGCTCCACCGGCGCGCCCCCACCCAAACACGGTCGGTGCGCAGCGATCCCAGCCTCATCGGCGCCTCGGACGGATGATGATCTGCCTACCGTCCGCTGGCTGAGCCTGCTCAGCCAGCGGCTCGCTCACATCCCGCACAACAGGAGACGTTGCAGAAATGAGTGCCCGTCGGCCCGCGATACGGGCGTCGTATTACGCAGCACACACCTACATGATCGTGGGAGTGCTCTCCGGGCTCTTCTACCGCGAATTCACCAAGGCCAAGGACTTCACCGGCGACACCCAACTCGTGCTCATGCATGCGCACCTGCTGGCGCTGGGCATGCTCGGGTTCCTGATCGTGCTGGCGCCCGACAAGCAGTTCCGCCTGTCGGGGACGCGGCTATTCACGACCTTCTTCTGGTTCTACAACGCCGGCATCGCGATCACCGTCACCATGATGGGCGTGCACGGCTGCCTGACCGTGCTCGGTGAGCTCTTTCAGAGTGGCCACTGGTTGGGTGACGGGCTTGGGTCCGCAGCGCACGAGGCTCCCGTGCCGGTGAGCGAGGTGTTCGACGTCTCAACTCATCAGCACAGGAGCCTCGTTGGTTCCCTATCCTGCCGCACTCGACGTGCCTCACGCCCTGGTCGAGTGGGTAATCGCGCTCATCGTCGCCCGGGGCCGGAAGGGAGCGACGTGCGGAGGCGTACCAGCGTCGTAGGAAGGCCAAGGCCAAGGACGTCACCGGGGACGGTTACGGCCCGCCGGTACGGAACCGGCGGGCCGCGGGTGGGCGGTGCCAGGTCACTTGAGGAAGCTGTCCGCCGTACAGGCGGAGGCGGTCACCCACTGGTGGGAGCCGATGTCGTCGTTCACGACGATGTCGCCCTTGGTGAACTTGTTGTCGGTGAGGTTGTCCGCGTACCTCTCGTACGGCGAGAGGCAGACGTACCCGTCCTGGTAGGCGTAGTCGTAGTTCCAGTAGAAGGCGACGACGTCCCTGCCGCCGAGGTAGCCGCTGTTCATGACGGACGACGGCTTCCTGCCATCATCGCCCTGGAACGCGCCCCAACTGTCGTTCCAGTTCGCGTCATTGCCTGCGGTCACGCCAAGGAGCTCGCCGCCGCAGTAGATGTCCTCCCAGGCGCGGACGTTACCGTCGCGGCCCGGCCACTTCGAGCCGCAGACCGACTGCGGAGCTGCCTGAGCAGATGTGCCGGGGGCAGCGAGGCCGAGTGCCGCCAGACCAAGAACTGCGATGGCCGTGCTGAATTTCCGCATGGTTCACTTCCGTTCATCGTGTTGTCGTCGGACATGCCGACCCACGGCTGGTGGCCGCGGGAATATGTGGTGGGGGTCAGGCGCGAGGGCCGGCGATCTCCACGGCGCGTGCGAGCGCCTCGCGCTGCAACTGCGCGTATGTGTCGAGCGCCTTGCCGTACCGGTCGCGCAGCAAGTTCACGTAGTGGGTTTCGCGCTCGTTGCCCAGGGACCTCAGTGAGGTTTCCCGGGTGCAGACGGCATCGGCCACGGCGATCGCGCGCTCGGCCTCGAAGGTCTCGGCCGACGTGGACTTCAAAGCCGCCTGGAGTCCTGCCCTGCGGGCCTCTCCCGGGTCCTTGTAGGGATGGCCGGCCCGGCCCATGCATTGTGACCAGGCCGTCAGCGCCTGGGCGAACTGCTGGTCGGCCATGAGCTGGGGCACGTAGAGCGGCTGGAGACTTGAGACGGTCTTCTCCGCTCGGAACCATGTTTCCGGATCCCCGTACAGTCTCCTCTCGGCCTCAGCCACACAACCACCGACCTGCTTGCGGACCGTCCCGCCGGTGGGAAGCTTCACTGCGATCACTGGGGCATCCACCCCATCGTCCAAAGCCTTGTCGTAAGCCTTCCGGTGCTTCTCGGAGAGCGTGGCGCGGTAGGCGGCGTTGGGGTTGTCGCTCCGTGCGCGCTCCTCCTTGGCCTGGATGCGGCTGCCGTAGCCGTGCTCGCGCGCCCAATCCACGTCGTCGGTCACATAGCCGAGCGTGCGGCTCTCCTCCAGGCTCAGCCGCTCGGCCTCCCAGTACCGGAAGCCCTTGCCCTTCATGCACCTCCAGATCAACCGCTGCTGGGCGTCCGAGATCCTCAGTAGCTCCGCGTCCGTCAGCGGTCCGGACGCGACAGTAGCCTTGGCCGGAGCGGGTTGCGCATCCTGTGTGCCGCCGCATCCGGTCAGGGCCACGGCCACGGCTATCGCGGAAGTCAGTCCAACGATGACCCGCCGCACGAACGTCTCCCTCCTGAGCCGGTCAACGGCCCGACACCGCTGACGCATCGCATGCCGCCCCCACCCAAACTCCGGGCAAAGCCTGTCGTCAGGCGTGCGTTCGCAGCGCAGCGATCAGCCATTCGAACGCCGGCAGCTGCGACGGGACCGGTGGCCGGCCATTGAGCACACCCAGCAACTGCCAGTACCGCTCCACCCTGCGGTCGGTGAAGGTGGCCAACCGGTCGGCCAGCCGGGCGCGTTCCGCCGAGGGCAGATCCGGGCCGACGATCCGGTCCGTGATCTCCTTGCCCTCGTTCGATTCCGGGGCAACACCCTCGCGCACCGCCCGGCCGGCGTGCTCTGCGACCTGAGCCGGGTCGTGGCCCAGCGGCTCCTGCCCTGCCTGCGCACCGGCCACAGCCATCTCACGTGCCCGTTTGCGAAATCCCTCATCGCTGACCAACTCGGCCAGCTCGACCCAGGCGTCCACCTGCTCGGCGGTGGGGTCGGCCGGCAGTTCCGTCGGCATGGTGCGCATGGCCTGGGCAATCTGACCACCGGGGGCGTCAGGGGCAACGCCGTCGAAGGTCTCGTGGACAAAGTCGTTGATGATCCGTTGCCGCTCGTCCGCGGACATTCGGGCCAGTTCGTGCATGAGTCTCATCTCCTCGGTCGTACTGCCATCTCGAGCGACCCGCTCCAGCACCGCACGCCGCACTTGTAGCGTGCGGATCTCCGCGTTGAGCGCACGCACGTGTGCCCCGGCTACTTCGCGCACCGTCACCTGCCTGGCCAGCACTTGGCGCACCGTGTCCAAATCCAGTCCCAGCTCGCGCAGGGTGCGGACCAGGTCCAGACGGACGACGGCCTCGGCGTCGTAGAGCCGGTAGCCGCCCGCCGAGCGGCTGGCCGGCGAGATGACGCCGCTGTCGGACCAGAATCGGATCGTGCGTACCGAAAGTTCGGTGCGGCGGGCGAGCTCGCCAATGGAAAACAACTCGGTGTGGTCGCTCACGAGGACAACCCTCAACCCTCTAGTCGGTGGAGAGTCAAGGGCCCTTCTCCGGACCCCCGCCGTCCCGCGCCGGAGAGGGAGCTGCCGCCGGTCCGGTCAGCAGGTCAGGCGGGCGTCGGCCCACTCCGAGTGGTCGTAGTGGTTCCCGTCGTTCGCGTCGGCAGCCCTCAGTCGCAGTTGCGTGGCACCGGTGACGTCGGCCTGCATTGAGCAGGTGATTTGGGCTGTGGCCTGCTTTTTGGGGCTGGGCGACGGGTGACCGGTCCACTGAGCGTTTTCAGCGTTGCCTCTCCAAGGTGAGGACAGCTTTGGTGATGACGGTCATGCGGTTGGGACTGTCCGCGATCGACTCCTACGTCTACGGCTTCGTGCTGACCGAGCTCAACCTGCCCTTCGACGCCGACACCGGCGTCGAAGAATTCGTCGGCGAGATCCAGGAGCAGATTTCCCCCGACGCCTACCCGCACCTGGTCGAGCTGATCACCGAGCAGGTCATGCATGGGGACTACTCCTACGCCGACGAGTTCGAGTACGGCCTCGACCTCATCCTCGACAGCGTCGAATCACGCCTGGCAAACCAGAGGGCATCTGACTGAAACCCCGCACATCGACGAAGGGCACCGCGAGCCTCCCCCTCAGCTACCGCCCAGCTGGGCAGCTTCGGCCTGAGTCTGATGTGGCGCGTTGAAATCGTCGAGGTGGCGCCTCGAACGGTTCCTGCCAGCGGGCAGGGTCTACGCTTTGCCCCGCGATCACAAGCTTCGGCGGATCCGGCGACGGGTCCGGCGACGGGTCCGGCGTCTCGTGGGGCGACGGCTTCGAACGGCGCATGAAGTCGGCGATCAGCCACGACGGGAACGGTTGCTGCACGCCCCCTCGGGGAGGCTCAGCGAGGCACCGAAGATACAAGCCCAGAAGAGGAAGTAGTGAATCGTATAGCCGAGTTGTGGGCTGCGGGGACCGCGCCCGGCTGGGACGGGCTGTACCGGGCGGATGGCAGTGCGCGTGCGGTGGTGGTCGACGATGCACGGTTGTCACGGTTCGACCTCGGCCCGCCGCTCGACCTGGACGCCCTGCTCGCAGAGGATCCCGAATGGCTTGCGGAGATCGACATCACCGACGAGGTAGAACTGCCGGACGGATCGGGCCATCTCTGCGCGGGACAGGGCGCACATGGTTCGCAGGGATTCTTCGCCAGGCTCGACCCGGAACGGAACCTGGTGTGGTTGGTCTCCCTGGGTGACTCCAACCCGTTCGTCCGCGTGACCGTGGACGGTACGACGGCCAAGTTCACCAACAACCTCGGCAACTCGATCACAGTAGACCTCACCACCCCGGATCTCGCCTGACCACCTGACCCGTAGCGTGTGCTGGGGCGGACGGCCGGCTTACGGGCGGGCAGTCCCATGCGGGATTCTCCGCCTCCACCTGAACTACCGCCTCCGCCCCGCCCTCACTCGCCGCGTACCGGCACGCCAACAGGAGAGCACGGGTAGCCAGGCCACGCCCCCGCCAGGACGGACAGTGGCCGTAGGCGACATTGGCCTGGCCGAGCACCAGACCGTCTCCTGGCGAACCGCAAGTCGATCGTGCCCGCGAGCACCGCTGACGACGGTGGCAGGACCCTTCAGGGGGCGGAGAGCGGAAGTCAACCAGCAGCCACAACCGGGCCGGCCGTGACCTGAGGAGGGTTGGGGAGCAGCGGCGCGAGGTTGTCCCGTACGAAGTCCGCCGCTCGCTCGATCGACTCTTCGGCCCCGGACTGGTCCTCAAAGACGCTGGTAGAGACCATCACTCCATCCCCGGCGTCCACCCAGTAGTAAGCCACGAAACCGGGGACTCGGCGCAGGAGAGGCACGAATCCCTCGTCCACTCGGCGTCCTGCCTCGGCAGAGTCAGTCACTCCTTCGTAACGCCGAATTACTGCGTACATAGCTGATCTCCTCACGGATCCCAAGGTCACCTTGCGCGAATCGACCTACCCCGACCGAGCGTCTCTCGCCCGGGGGACGTCCGGAAGTGACCCGGATAGGCGCATCGATGATCCAAGCCGGGCATCTGCTGTGGTCAGGCTGTGCGAAACGGGACTTTGCGGAAGTCCGATCAGCGCCGACTTCAAAGTTCGTCGGCGGCTTCGACGTAGGACGCGAGGTTGGCCAGCGAGGAGGCGATCGCGGCCTCATGGACCGCCTGGTCGATGCCGGGTGGTACGTGAGTCGCAGTGCGGTCACGTCGGTCTGCTCGCCCATGGCGGTGAGATGCCAGGTCATCGTCATCGTGCCCGCGTACGACGGGTCGTCAGCCTCGAACACCGCCCGCTGCACCACGCGCTCCGGGGGTGCAAGAGCGGCGAACTCGACTTCGACGACGTCCGTCGCGTCTGACGTCTTGCCCGGGCTGTCGGAGGGGTCGAGGTAGGTGAGGACCATCCGGAACCCGCCGCCGGGTCGGGGGTCCCACTGCTCGACCCGACCGCTCATGCCCTCCGGCGGCAGCCAGGCTTCGAGGGACTCCGGCTCGAGGAGGGCGCGGTAGACGGTCGCCGGCGGTGCTGCGATCACCCGGCTGGCGCGGTCGATCCTTTCCATGCCCCGACTCTAGGACTGGGTTCCGCCGAGCTGCCGTGCGCCGACCACGACATGCCGCACGCCTGCGAGTGCGTCCGCCGCCGACTCGGGCACGTGGATGAGGTCGACGAGTCCGGCCGTGGGTCTGCCCAGGCGGCTGCGAGACCTCAGCACCGATGGACGTACGGCCGGCGCGCACGCGACGTCGCGGCGCTGAGTAGGCAGACCAGGTTGCACAGGCCGGTGTGGGACGTGGACTTCGGGGCAGGAGGCCGGTGAGCGAGCGGTCTCGCTCCAGCTGCCGCCTGCGGCCACCCCCCACCCGCAGGCGGTAGCTGCCTGCAGGCAGGAGCATGCCTTGTGGACGGGCGGAGCGACCCGCGGACCACGGTGGGAGGGTGGCTCCGGGCAAAGACGTCCGCCAAGGGGTGAATCCCTACCGCGCCGCAACCTCGGGTGGCCTTGGACTTCGGGGCCCGGGCCGGTGCCGCTGGCGAATCGCCGAGCACCGGCCCGCGCGCCCGGGGTTCAGGCCGGTGTCTGCGCTGTCTTGTCCGTCGTCGCGCCGTCGGCCTCCGCCTCGGTGGGCTGTGGGGGTGCGGGCGGGGTACGGACCAGCAGTGCGACCAGCACGGTCAGCGCGCCGATCACGGCACCGACGCCGAATCCCCATCGAATGCCCGTGGCCAGGGCGCCGGTGGCGTCGGCGCCGTCGGCTGCTGCCGCGGCGGTCTGTCCCGACATGACGCTGATGACCACGGCGGTGCCGGCGGCGGCCGCGACCTGTTGCAGTGAGCCCAGGATGGCGGAGCCGTGCGGGTACAGGTGCGGCGGCAGTACGGACAGGCCGGAGGTGAAGATCGGCGTGAAGACGAACGCCATGCCGGCGCTCAGGGCCACGTGCAGGGCGAGCACCAGCCACGGCGAGGTCTGTGCGCCCATGAGCGCGAACAGGCCAAGACACAGCGCGGTCAGCACGGCTCCGGGAACGACGAGGCGAGGTGCGCCGAGCCGGTCGTAGAGCTTGCCGACCTGCGGCCCGAGCAGGCCCATCGTCAGGCCGCCGGGGATGAGCAGCAGTCCGGTCTGCAGCGAGGTCAGGCCGCGTACGTCCTGGAGGTATATCGGCAGCAGAATGAACGCGCCCATCAGGGCCATGAACGACAGGCACATCAGGCCGAGTGCGACGGAGAAGTGCCGGAACGTCAGGGTACGCAGGTCCAGCAGCGGTGTGGACGAGCGCTGCAGCGTGAGCTGTCGCCATGCGAACAGGCCCACCAGCACGGCGCCGGCCAGGGCCGTGGCCGGCGGCGGCACAAGGGCCTTGGCCGCGTCCCCGGCGCCGAGCCCGCTCAGGCCGTAGACCAGCGCGCCGAAGCCCGCCGCTGCCAGCGGGACGGACGGCCAGTCGATCGGGCCGGCCTGCGGCTCGCCGATGTTGACCAGTTTGCGCAGGCCGAATACCGCCATGGCGCCGGCGATGGGCAGCACGGCGAGGAACAGCAGTCGCCATGTCCCCAGCTGCAGCAGCACACCGGAGACCGCCGGGCCCAGGGCGGGCGCGACGGAGATGACGAGGGTGATGTTGCCCATGACCCGGCCGCGATCCTGCGGGGGCACGAGGGTCATCAGCGTCGTCATGAGCAGCGGCATCATGACGGCGGTGCCGCTGGCCTGGATGACGCGGGCGGCCAGCAGTACAGGGAAGGCGGGCGCGGCCGCGGCGAGAGCCGTGCCGGTGAGGAACAGCGTCATGGCCAGGCCGAAGGCGGTCCGCGTCGTCACGCGCTGGAGGAACCACCCCGTCACCGGGATGACGACGGCCATGGTGAGCATGAAGGCCGTGGACAGCCAGCCCGCGGCGGCCGCGGTGACCTCGAACTCGCGCATGAGCCGCGGGATCGCGTTGACCATGATCGTCTCGTTGAGGAGGACGACGAAGGTCGACAGCACGAGAATCCGCAGCACCGCGGTGACGCGGGCGGGGGAGAGGGCGGGTGCTGCGTGTGGTGGATGCATGGTGCCTTCCGTGATGTGAGTGTCTTCCGCACGTGGCGGGTCACACTGACAGACCACGGCGGCAGGAAGAACTCATCGGTGAACCCCCGATCCTGTCGATGCCGTCGGCAACGCTCAAACCATTTTCCGACCGGACCGGCCGCGGCTGGCTCCTGGGGCGGCAGACCGGCGCCCAGATCTACGTGTCGGAGCGAGCCGGGCGGCGTTTCGTGATGCGCCGGTCAGGCTCGATGGGGCCCGGCTGCCGCGGTGTCGCCGGCGCTGGGGCGGATCGCCTTCAGTAGGCGGCGGGGTACGGTTGGGGCCGCCCAGAGCGCGACGGAGATGAAGACCAGCTGCTCGGGAATCCTGAACCACAGCGGCGTGGCCGGGACTCCGTCGAACGGAATGTCCTCGACGGCGGCGTAGACGTTGGCCGGGAGCAAAAGCACAAAAAGGACGACCAGGCCGACCCCGGCCGTTGGACGTGTCTTCCTTCGGACGAGTCCGGCGGCGCCCAGAAGTTCCAGTACGCCGGTCACGTAGACGATTGCGTGGGGAAACGGGACGAACGGCGGCACCAAGGCCGTCAGGTCGTCATGGCTGGGCATCACGGTGACGCCCGATGGTGCGAAGTGCGCGGTTGCGGTGGCCACGAGCATGACCGCCAGGCCGTGCACGGCGCTGGCCTGCCACGACGCGAACCGGCTGATCCCCAGCAGGCCGAGCAGGCGAAAGCCCAGCGCCGGGCCGAAGAGGAGCATGAGGGTGTCGAACATGGGGTTCTCCAGAGAGCGCGGATGTACAGGGGGAGGGGCAAGGCGTTCCTGACGGGGCACCGCCGGAGCGAGACGTCCGGTCAGCGGCGCGTTCCGCCGTGGCGCTCAGCGGCGGCTGAGGAGCAGCCCGGCCCCGTACGCCTGGCGGGCGGAGACGAAGAACCCGCCACCGATCGACCGGGTTGCGGTGCCGCCGCCCCCGACGCACTCTCCTGCGTGACCGACGTCGTCGACCAGGACGGTCATCGCCGCTCGGCAGGACGGGGCCGGGGCGCGTTCGCCGGGCAGTACGTCACCGGCGTGCGAGGCACGGACGATCCCCAGCCGGGCGGCGGTCGTCTCCGGAACGACAACCGGGCTTTCGACCGTGCAGCCGAGCACCCGCGCCCGGCCGGGCCGAGCGCTGAGCAGGTGCCGTGAACAGGGGCTGAGGGTGAACCCCAGCGAGGCGTACGTCCTGTCCGATCCGTCGATGTCACGGGTCGGGATCCCGGTGTGATGGATGCCGTGAATGTCGCGTGTCACGGGATTGATGCTTCATCAACTGCACGGGCCCGAGCCCCCATTGAGGCCGCTGCGCCGCTATCCGACGCGGACCTACACTGACGAGGTGGATTCCGTCACCCTGGACGAACTCGATCTGCGCGTGCTGCACGCGCTCCAGCTCGACGGGCGTGCTGCCTTCAGCAGGATCGCCGAGGTTCTCGGGGTGTCCGACCGGACCGTGGCGCGTCGCTACGGCAGGCTCCGCGGTGTGGGGATCGCCCGTGTCGCCGGCGTGCCGGACAGCCGACGCACGGGCCACGCGGAGTGGCTCGTACGGATGCGGGGCCTGCCGTCAGCCACCGCGCCGCTGGCCCGCGCACTGGCGCGCCGCCCGGACACCGCCTGGGTGACCGTCCTGTCCAGCGGTACGGAGATCGTCTGCGTCTTCCGCGTCCCCGAGGACGGCGCGGCGCCCCTGGAAAGCCTGGGCCGTCTGCCTCAGATCCGCCACGTCGACGCACAACGGCTGTTGCGACCTGTGATGGAGCACCGCTGGATCGGGCGGACGTCCGCGCTCGCCGCCGAGCAGATCGACGCCCTGCGGCCGGCCCCCGCCACGGACACGGGACCGGTCCGCCTTACCGACCTCGACCACCGCCTGCTCCCCGCCCTCGCCGCAGACGGCCGCGCCGCCTTCCCGGACCTCGCCCGTCAGATCGGCTGGTCCGAATCCGCCGTCCGCCGCCGTCTGGAAGAACTCCGCCGCACCGGCGTCCTGCGGCTGGACGTCGAGGTCGCCCCCGGCGTGTTCGGCTTCTCCGTCCAGTGCCTGGTCTGGCTGACGGCCACGCCCGCCCGGCTGAGCCGTGTCGCCCAGGCGCTGGCCGCCGACCCGGAAGCGGCCTTCGTCGGCGCCACGACCGGCGCCCATAACCTGATCGCCATCGTCATCTGCCGGAACGCCGACGCCCTCCACGCCTACCTCACCGACCGCATCGGCACACTCGACGGCGTCGACCGCATGGAAACCGCCATGATCACCGCCTACACCAAGCGCACGACTCCCTTGCCGTGAGCACGTGAGCACGTGAGCACG
>NZ_DATCVQ010000183.1:0-3612 GCF_036566765.1 Streptomyces sp. | reverse complement strand
CAGCATCAACGCGAGCAGACCGGCGGTCTCCTCGTTGCCCGCACCCCTGTCGACCCCGCCCGATCCCCGGTCAGCCGCGCCGGTCTTGTCGACCCCGCCCGATCGCCGGTCGGCCGCGCCGGCCCCGCTGCTGTCCCCGGTGGCCGCGACCAGCTGCCGGGTGAGCCGGATCGCCTCGGCCGCCAGGTCGACGTCGCCGGTGTAGCCCTCGTTGAACACCAGGTACAGCACCCGCAGCACGGTCGCCAGATCACCGGGCTCGTCGAACCGCACGTCGCGAACGGTGCGTTTGGCCCGGCTGATCCGCTGCGCCATCGTCGCCTCCGGCACCAGGTAGGCCTCGGCGATCTGGCGGGTGGTCAGGCCGCCCACGGCGCGCAGGGTGAGCGCGACCGCGGACGACGGCGTCAGCGAGGGGTGGGCGCAGAGGAAGTAGAGCTGGAGGGTGTCGTCCGCGGCGGGTACGGGCCCGGGGCCCGGTTCCTCGTCGACCAGGTCCTCGCGGCGACGGCGGGCCGCGTCCGACCGGGTCGCGTCGAGGAATTTGCGCCAGGCCACGGTGACCAGCCAGGCCTTCGGGTCTCGCGGCCGGTCGGCCGGCCAGACGCGTACCGCCTCGACCAGCGCGTCCTGTACGGCGTCCTCGGCCGCCGCGAAGTCGGCTCCGCGGCGGACGAGGATGCCGAGCACGCTCGGCGTGAGGCTCCGGAGCAGAGCCTCGTCCATCGATGAGGTCACTCCGTGGTGGTGGGGTGCGCGGCCAGGAACGGGCGCAGCTCCAGCCACTCGTGGATCGGCTTCCCGCCCGCCCCGGGGGCGGCCGACAGCTCCCCGGCCAGTTCGACGGCGCGCTCGTAGTTGTCGACGTCGATCACCATCCAGCCGGCGATGAGGTCCTTGGTCTCGGCGAACGGACCGTCGGTGACCGGCGGGCGCCCCTCGCCGTCGTACCGGACGAACGTCCCCTCGGGGGCCAGCGCCTGCCCGTCGACGAACTCGCCGGTCTTCTCGAGCCGGGCCGCGAAGTCGTTCATGTACTGGATGTGGGCCGAGATCTCCTCCGGCGTCCACTGGTCCATGGGCACGTCGTTCACAGCAGCCGGGGCGCCGCGGTAGTGCTTGAGCAGCAGGTACTTGGCCATGGTGTCTCTCCTCGGTCCTGATGCGACCCATTCTGGTCGCGTTCACCCCGGGGACGGAGCCAGGCGCGGGTTCTCGACATCGCCGTCCGCATCGGAGTCAGAAATTTTTTGCCGGCTTGAGCCGGCGGAGGGTGTAGCCGTGGTGCGCCGGGTCGAGGGGCCTGGTGGTCTCCTTGAACAGGTACTCGGCCCGCTCGTACGACAGGCGCCGGCGGCCCGTGTCGGGGCACAGATCCGCCTGTGCGGGTGTACGGGCCGGGCCGGGTCGCCGGTCGGAGAGGAAGACCGGGCCCCGGGTCCGGCCGGCAAGGAGCTGAGGGAGGAGCCGGGCGGTTCCGGAGCGCCAGCTCACCCAGGTGCGGCCCGCGCGGGCCCTGCGGTCGTCCAGGTCCAGATCCTCGACGTCGAGCGACAGCACTGCCTTCACACCGGCTCCCGACTCGTGCAGGAGCCGCCACAGTGTCCGTTCGCGCAGCGGCAGGTCCGGGTGGCTCCAGAGTGCGTCGAGCTGCGCGAGGTCCAGTGGCCGCGCCCGTACGCGGGTCTCGGCGCGGCGGTCGAGACCCGCCGCGAGGTCGTCCAGCGAGGCCCAGGCGCTGAAGGACCGTACGGCCGAGCGGTGCCGGTTCCAGGTACTGGCCGCCGCCCCGCCCCAGGCGGTCGCGAACACCCGCGACACCTGGTCGGCGGTCAGGGAGGCCAGCGGCAGCTGCTCGCCGAGGGCGAGGCGCAGGCGACGGAGGGTCTGTCCGTACGAGTGGAGGGTCCCGGCGTCCAGATCGTCACGGCTCAGGAAGTCGCGCGCGGCCTGCCCGACCGTCGGGACGGGAGGGCCGGCGCTCTCATCGGCGATCTCGTCCGCGATCTCGTCCGCGCGTCGGTTTAGAAAGGCGCGCTCGGAGGCGTTTCTGGCGAGCGACGCGGCCCGGTGGAACTCCAGCCGCGCCTCCTGGCGCCGGCCCAGGCGGACCAGCAGATCTCCCCTGACGCTGGGGAGCAGGTGGTAGTCGCGCAGGGCCGGATCGGCGATCAGGGAGTCGACGACGTCAAGGCCCGCCTGGGGTCCGTACGCCATCCCGAGCGCCACCGCCCGGTTGAGCTGGACGACCGGCGTCGGAAGCAACCGCGCCAACGCCCCGTACAGGCCTGCGATCTGCGCCCAGTCGGTCTCCTCGGCGGTACGCGCCTGCGCGTGGCACACGGCGATCGCCGCCTGCAGCAGGTACGGGCCGGGAGTTCCGCCGGTCTCCCGGGCGCGCAGCATCGCGGTGAAGCCGCGGCGGATGAGCAACTGGTCCCAGCGCCCCCGGTTCTGCTCATGCAGCTGGACGGGCTCGCCCGACGGCCCGGTGCGCGCGGCCGAGCGCGAGGCCTGGATCTCCATCAGTGCGACGAGCGCGTGCACCTCGGCCTCCTGAGGCGCCAACTCGGCCAGCAGGCGGCCCAGTCGCAGCGCTTCGAGGCAGAGCCCGGGCCGCATCAGATCGTCGCCGGACGTCGCGGAGTATCCCTCGTTGAAGATCAGGTAGATGACCTCGAGGACGGACGAGAGGCGCTCGGCGAGCTCCGAGTCGTCCGGCAGGTCGAACGGTACGCGCTGCTCGGCCAGTGTCCGCTTGGCGGCGGCGATGCGCTGGGTGATGGCCGTCCCGGTGACGAGGAAGGCGCGCGCGATCTCTTCGGCCGTCAGGCCGCCGAGCAGCCGGAGCGTCAGGGCGGCGCGGGCGTCGGTCGGCAGCACGGGGTGGCAGGAGATGAGCATCAGCCGCAGGACGTCGTCCTGTTCGGGCTCCTGATCGAGGTCCTGTTCGGGGTGCGGCTGCTGGTCGAGCTCGTGGGCGAGCTGCTCCTGCTTGCGCGTCAGACGCTCGGAGCGCCGGATGTGGTCGATGGCCCGCCGTTTGGCGGTGGTCGTCAGCCAGGCGGCGGGGTTGTCCGGGACGCCGGATTCGGGCCACTGCTCCAGCGCGGCGACGAGCGCGTCCTGGGCCAGCTCCTCGGCGAGGCCGACGTCGCGCACCATCCGCGTGAGCCCGGCGATGATCTTCGCCGACTCGAGTTTCCAGACCGCGTCGATGGTGCGATGGGCATCCAGCACAGGTCGGATGACAGCACGTGCCCCGGCTCGCTCGCAAGCCGGGGCACGTGTCTGCGCTGTTCATTCGCTGTTCATGGGCTCCGGAGTCCTGGGCTGGGGGCGCCAAGGCCTCCGGGGTGACGATAGGTCAGGGGTGCTGAGGGGTCAGGGGTGCCGAGGGGTCAGGGGCCGAAGACCTCCTGGACGATGCTCTCGCCGTCCCCGACGATGCGGCGGAAGCGGCGGGCCAGTTCGATCGCCTCCTCCCTGGATCGCACCTCGATCAGCGCGAAGCCGGCCACGGCCTCCTTGGCCTCGGCGAACGGCCCGTCCGTCACGGTGATCTCCTCACCGGACGAGCTCACCAGGATGCCGCCCGGCTCGAGACCGCCG
>NZ_DATCVQ010000182.1:0-11857 GCF_036566765.1 Streptomyces sp. | reverse complement strand
CCGGGGCCGCCCGCCGCCGGACCGCCACCCGCCGGCGCGGCCGGAGCCGCTCCCTTGCGCGGTGCGAACCAGCTGCTCGTCGGCCTCGCAGGCTCCTCCTGCGGGGCCTGCGGCTCGGCCGGCTCCGGCTCAGGGGCCTTGGCCGGCTTCGCGGCCTCCGGCGGCTGCTGCGCCTCGGCGACCGGCTTGCGCACGACCACGGGCGGGATGGGGCGCGAACCCGGGATGTTGATCCGGATCCGGGTCGTCAGCGTGGTCTCGGTCTTGGGCTCGTCCGGCTGCGGCCGGGGGGCGCCGGTGGAGGCAGCGGACTCGTCCGGAGCGTCCTGCGTGGGATGGAGCGACGGATACTGGCGGGATCCGTACGGCGGCGTGCCCGAGGGGTACGCGGCTCCCCCACGCCCCTGAGCGGCGCCGGAGGACGAACTGTCGGTCTCACGACCAGTTTCACGACTCAAAGCAGGCTCTCCCGGTTGGCTCCGCCGCCCGATCTTGCTGGTGCTTCCTGTGCCCGGGCGGCTCGGCGGCGCGCACCACCATACTGGCCGCGGCCGTCGCGTACCCGACGGCCGGGGAGATGGGAACGGGCAATCCGGCCGAAGTCCGGGCAGGTCGTGCGTGAAGTCGGCGAGTTCAGGACGTCGGCCGCGGAAGCCTTGACATCGTGGCGCAGATCACAGCGAGGGCCATTCCGCCCAGCAGGTACACCGTCTCGCCCAGTCCGCCGGCGAACACCCCGTCCCCTTCCGCCTGTCCGAAGGCGAGCAGAACGATCGAAACCAGCCAGCCCGCAGCGGACGCGGCGATGCCGAGCTGGCTGCCGGTGGCGCGCAGACCGCCGTAGAACAGCGCGGCGGTCGCGAGCAGCGCCAAGAGCAACCCGGCCGGGAGCCAGGCCGCTTGGACCAGCGCTCCGGCCGTCCCGACGACGAAGCCGAGGACGACGAGCCCGACGTACGCGGCGATCCGCCCGGCCATGGCGAGCGGGTGGCCGCTCACGCCTCCACCCCCGCGAACAGGTCGTCCTCGCGCACGCCCGCCGGTGCGCCGGGCGTGCCCCGCACCAACTCGTAGTACTCCGTGGTGAAGAGGGGCTGCGCGAGGTCGTTCGAGAGCGCGAAGAACGGTCCCTCGACGGCGATCTGGGTGGCGTGCGCGCGCATCGCGGCCGCCTTCCGCTCCGCATGCCGCGCGCCGTCGATCTCCGTGGTGATCTGCGCGTCGTCCACCACACCCGGCACGTCGTCGACCGCGGCGATCCCGGGGAATCCGGCGTCCGCTGCGCGGAGCCGGGCGAAGGCCGCCTCGGCGACCGTGCGCGGCACCCGGTTCCAGTAGATCTTGGCGATCTCGTGGGCCGGGCCGAGGTCGGCGCGGTAGCCGGGGTCGGCGGCCAGCTCGGCGGCGCGCATGGCGACGCGGTGGGCCTGGATGTGGTCGGGGTGGCCGTAGCCGCCGTCGGGGTCGTACGTGACGAGCACCTGCGGCCGTACGGAACGGATCACCTCGACCAGGTACGCGGCGGCGTCGTCGACCGGGGTGTTCCAGAACGCGCCCTCGCGGCGGTTCTGCTCGACGCCCATCATCCCGGAGTCGCGGAACCGGCCGGGGCCGCCGAGGAAGCGGTGGTCGGTGACGCCCAGCTCCTTCATCGCGGCGGCGAGTTCGCCGACGCGGTGGTCGCCGAGCCGGTCCTCCCTGTCGGGCGCCAGGTGCGCGAGCTCGGGCGGGATGACCTCGCCCTCCTCGCCGAGGGTGCAGGTCACCAGGGTCACCCCGGCGCCCTCCGCCGCGTACCTGGCCATGGTGGCGCCGTTGTTGATCGACTCGTCGTCGGGGTGCGCGTGCACCAGGAGCAGACGACGGCCCGGTAGATCCGTCATGACCCCACCCTACGAGAGTCCCCCCGTGCACCGGCCCGCCGGCAGCACGGGCCCGCTAGAACTTGATGCCGCCGATCATGCTGGCCACGTTGGTGGTGAAGGTGCTGATCGTCGGGGCGATCGTGGAGCTCGCCAGGTAGAAGCCGAGCAGCATGCAGACCGCCGCGTGTCCCCCCTTGAGACCCGATTTCTTGATCAGCAGGAAGACGACGATCGCCAGCAGCACCACCGCCGAAATCGAGAGTGCCACGGCGGTTCACCTCCATACGTATCGGACGGATATTCGTTCGGATCACGCAGTGAGCATGTGCCAGGGGGTTCATACCCACCTAGCGCTACGGATCATAACTATGTGTGGCCACGCATCCTTCGGTGTACGGAGGCACAGGGGGGCGCACGCACCGCTAGGTTCGGCGCATGACCACGATCGAGCCTTCCGTCCCTCTGTCGTTTCCGCGTCAGTACGCCACCACGCAACGCTTCACGCTGGGCGCACCGCGCGGGTTCACGGTCTCGCCCGACGGCGAGCGGGTGGTGTTCCTGAGGTCGCCGTCCGGGCGGAACCGTGCGCATCTGCTCTGGGCGTTGGACCTGGCGTCCGGGGCGGCCGTGCGCGAGCGGGTGGCAGCCGATCCCGAGGAACTGCTCGGCGGAGCGGCGGAGCGGCTGTCGGCGCAGGAGCGGGCACGGCGGGAGCGGAGCCGGGAGGGCTCGGCGGGGATCGTGTCCTACGCGGTGGACGGGGCCGTGGAGTTGGCGGCGTTCACCCTGTCGGGGCGGCTGTTCACGGCGGAGCTGCGGGCCGGCACGGCGCGCGAACTGCCGGTGCCGGGGCCGGTGATCGACCCGCGGCCGTCGCCGGACGGGCGGCACGTCGCGTACGTGACGCGGGGGGCGCTGCGGGTCGTCGGCGCGGAGGGCGACGTGGACAGGGCGCTCGCGGAGCCGGAGGAGGCGCACACGACGTACGGCCTCGCCGAGTTCGCGGCGGCCGAGGAGATGGGCCGCTCGCGCGGGTTCTGGTGGTCGCCGGAGTCGGACCGGCTGCTGGTGGCGCGGGTCGACGACGCACGGGTGGAGCGGTGGTGGATCTCGGATCCGGCGCGGCCGGAGCAGGCGCCCGAGCAGGTGGCGTATCCGGCGGCGGGCACGGAGAACGCGGAGGTGCGGCTGTTCCTGCTGGGCCTCGACGGGGACCGACAGGAGGTGGCCTGGGACCGGCGCCGGTACCCGTACCTGGCGCGGGTGCACTGGTCGTCGGACGGCCCGCCGCTGCTCCTGGTCCAGGCCCGTGACCAGCGCACGCAGGCGTACCTGGCGGTGGATCCGGCGACCGGGGCGACACGGACCGTGCACGTGGACGAGGACCCCGTGTGGCTGGACCTGCATCCGGGGACGCCGGCGTGGGACGGCCTGGGGCGCTTGGTGCGGATCGCGGACGAGGGAGGCGCGCGGGTCCTGGCGGTCGGGGACCGGGCGCTGACCGGCGGAGCGCTGCAACTGCGCTCGGTACTGGACGTCGACGCGAACGACGTGCTGGTGGCGGCCGCGGCGGGGGCGGAGGCGAAGGACCCGGAGATCGGGGAGATCCATGTGTACCGGGTGAACGAACTGGGCGTGGAGCGCGTGTCCGAGGGGCCCGGGATTCACTCGGCCGTGCGAGGAGGCGGCGTGACCGTGCTGTCCTCGGCCCGGGTGGACGCGCCGGGCAGCGTGGCGCGGGTGCTGCGGGACGGGCGTCAGGTGGCGGTGGTGGCCTCGTACGCGGAGACGCCCGTGCTCTCCGCCCGCGTGCGGTTGGTCGAGGGGGGCGCACGGCGGATTCCGTGCGCCGTCCTGCTCCCCACCGGCTACGAGGAAGGTGACGGACTACTCCCCGTACTCATGGATCCGTACGGCGGCCCCCACGGACAGCGGGTGCTGGCCGCGCACAATCCGCATGTGACGTCCCAGTGGTTCGCGGACCAGGGGTTCGCGGTGATCGTGGCGGACGGGCGGGGCGCCCCGGGCCGGTCGCCCGCGTGGGAGAAGGCGATCGCGGGCGATCTGACGCCCACGCTCGACGACCAGATCGAGGCGCTGCAGGGCCTCGCGGGCGACTTCCCGCTGGATCTGGGGCGGGTGGGCATCCGGGGCTGGTCGTACGGCGGCTACCTGGCGGCGATGGCGGTGCTGCGGCGGCCGGACGTGTTCCACGCGGCGGTGGTGGGAGCGCCGCTGAGCGATCTGCGGCTGTACGACACCCACTACACGGAGCGGTACCTGGGCGGGACGCCGCAGGATCGCCCGGAGGTGTACGAGGCGAACTCGCTCGTCTGGGACGAGGGGCTGGTCGGCGCGGAAAGCCCCGCGCGGCCGATGATGATCATCCATGGGATGGCGGACGACAATGTGGTCGTGGCCCACTCGCTGAAGCTGTCCTCGGCGCTCCTGGCCGCGGGGCGGCCCCATGAGGTGCTGCCGCTGACGGGCGTGACGCACATGACGCCGCAGGAGCAGATCGCGGAGAACCTGCTGCTGCTCCAGGTGGACTTCCTGAAGCGATCCCTGTGAGCCGAAGCCGTCCTCCGACCGTCACCAGCCGGGCGGGCGGGGGTGCGGTGGGGCCGGTGGTCCGATGGCCGGGCGGGGCGGTGCGACCGGGTGCGGGGCGGTGCGGGCCGCACCCAGCAGAACGAGCACGGCCGCGCCGGTCAGCAGGGTGAACGCCCAGGTGGCGAGGTGGAGTTGGTCGCGCGGGGCGAGCGCGGCGATGCGCTCGGGGTCGGCCAGGACGTCGTAGCGCAGCGCCAGGGCGAGGCCCGTACCGCCGCCGATCAGCAGCACGCCGGCGATCATGCCGAGCGGGCGGGCGTGGCCGGCCCGGACGAGAGCGGCGCCGGCGGCGGCCAGGCAGGTGAGGACGACGACGGCGTTCAGCCAGCCGGGCGGGGTGGCCAGCATCGGCATGAGGACCGAGCGGCCGCCGGTGAAGCGGTCGACGGTGGCCCGGAGGGGGAGTTCGGCGGCCCAGTGGACCTCCCAGGCGGTCCACGTTCCGGCGGCGGCGAGGAGCAGGAGGGCGGCGGCGACGGCGGGGCCGCGGCGGGGGCGGCCGGTCCCGGCGGGACGGCGGGCGACGGCGGCGGTGACGAGGAGCAGGGCGCCGGCGACGAGGGCGACCAGGGTGGTGCCGAGGGCGGCGAGCGTGGCACCGGGTGCGGCCGCGGGTAACTCGTCGGCGGAGCCGAGCACCCAGAGGCCGGGCAGGCGTACGGCGAGGGTGACGGCGCCGGTGGCGGCGAACGCCGTGGGCCGGCGGGCGGCCGCCGCGTAGACGAGCAGGAGCAGGGGGTCGAGCGGGGAGGTGGCGGGCCGGCCTCCGTCGGCCGGCCAGGGTGACTCCCCGGCCCAGAACCCCCAGAGCCGCGGGCCCGAGCCGAGCACGGCGAGGTCCCGCAGGATCCAGCCGACCGTGAGCAGGGCGAGGACGGCGCATAAGCCCGCCCCCGTGAGACGTGCTCCGCGGGTCACAGTCACGGCCCGATCCTCATGCGAGTCGTCGGCCGGGGCAAGACCTTCCACATGACATATGCCCCGGGCCCCGGGCCGGCCTCAGGCAGCCTCGACCGGGCCTCGAAAAGCAGCGGCCGGCCGGGGCGACATGGCGCGCCCCGGCCGGCCTACGGCACCCGCACGGCCGTACGGTGATCAGCATGCCGGGTCCGTATATCGGAGCCGGGTCGCGGGAGTTGCCTTCGCGTTAACGTGCCCGAGGCGCCCGCGGGAAGGCAGTCACTCGGGCTCGTCCGGCGGGCCTGGCGCATCAGGCTCCTTGTCCGGCGGGCCTGGCTCACCAGGCCCCTCCTCCGTGGGGACCACCTGCTTCTCCTCGGCGAAGTGGCAGGCGGAGTCGTGCCGGGCGGGGGTGTCCAGCAGCCGGAATTCGGCGGGGACCGCCAGTTCCGGGACTTCGAGGGTGCAGCGCTCCTGGGCCTTCCAGCAGCGGGTGCGGAAGCGGCAGCCGGAGGGGATGTTGGCCGGGGAGGGGACGTCGCCGGTGAGGATGATGCGTTCGCGGTGCTCACGGGCGTCCGGGTCGGGGACCGGGACCGCGGACAGCAGCGCCTGGGTGTAGGGGTGCGTCGGGTGGTCGTAGATCTGCGTGTCCGTGCCGATCTCCACGATCCGGCCGAGGTACATGACGCCCACCCGGTCCGAGATGTGACGCACGATCGACAGGTCGTGGGCGATGAAGACGTACGACAGCGAGAACTCGGACTGGAGGTTGTCCAGGAGGTTCACCACCTGCGCCTGGACGGAGACGTCCAGCGCCGACACCGGCTCGTCCGCCACGATGATCTCCGGCCGCAGCGCCAGGCCGCGGGCGATGCCGATCCGCTGCCGCTGGCCGCCGCTGAACTGGTGCGGATAGCGGTTGATGTACTCGGGGTTGAGGCCCACCACGTCCAGCAGTTCCTGGACCTTGCGCCGCCGGTCGCCCTTCGGGGCGACCTCGGGGTGGATGTCGTACGGCTCCCCGATGATGTCGCCGACGGTCATGCGCGGGTTGAGCGAGGTGTACGGGTCCTGGAAGACCATCTGGATGTTCCGGCGCACCGCCTTCAGCGCCTTCGGCGAGAGCTTGGTGATGTCCTCGCCCTTGTACGAGATCGTCCCCGAGGTCGGGCGCTCCAGGTTCACCAGCATCTTCGCGACCGTCGACTTGCCGCAGCCGGACTCGCCCACGATGCCCAGGGTCTCCCCCGCGTGCAGGTCGAAGTCGACGCCGTCGACGGCCTTGACCGCGCCGACCTGCTTCTTGAAGAAGATGCCCTGGGTGAGCGGGTAGTGCTTGTGCAGGCCTCGGACCTCAAGAATGGCCTCGCCGCCCTGACCGTCAGCCATGGAGGCACTCCTTCCAGAAGTGGCAGGCGCTGTTGCGCGGGACCGGCGACTCGGTCACCTCGTACAGCGGCGGCACGTCCGTCCGGCACACGTCCTGCGCCAGCGGGCAGCGCGGGTTGAACGCGCAGCCCGGCGGAATCGCGAGCAGGTTCGGCGGCAGGCCCTTGATCGCGTACAGCTCCTGGCCCTTCTGGTCCAGGCGCGGGATCGAGTCCAGCAGGCCGCGGGTGTACGGGTGGGCGGGGGCCTTGTAGATCTCGTGCACGGGGGCGTGCTCGACGATCCGGCCCGCATACATCACCGCGATCTTGTCGGCGACGTCTGCGACGACGCCGAGGTCGTGGGTGATGAGGATCAGGCCCATGTTGAGCTCGCTCTGGAGCTCGGCGAGCAGGTCCATGACCTGGGCCTGCACGGTCACGTCGAGAGCCGTGGTCGGCTCGTCCGCGATGATCAGCTCGGGCTCCAGGGCCAGCGCCATCGCGATCATGATGCGCTGCCGCATGCCGCCGGAGAACTGGTGCGGGTACTGCCCGACGCGTTCCTTCGCGGCGGGGATGCGGACCCGGTCCATCAGCTCGATGGCCTTGGCCCGGGAGTCCTTCCGCGACATCCCCTGATGCACCTGGAACATCTCGCCCAGCTGGTCGCCCACGCTGAGCACGGGGTTCAGTGAGGACAGCGCGTCCTGGAAGATCATCGCCATCTTGGCGCCGCGGATCTTCCGCCGCTCGTCCTCCTTGAGCTTCAGGAGGTCCTGGCCCTGGAAGACGATCTCGCCGCCGGAGATCTTCCCGGGCGGGATGTCGAGGATGCCCATGATCGCCTGCGCGGTGACGGACTTGCCGGAACCGGACTCGCCGAGGACCGCGAGCGTCTCGCCCGCGTCCACCGAGTAGTTGACGCCGTTGACCGCCTTGGCCACCCCTTCGCGGGTGTGGAACTCCACGTGCAGGTCGCGGACTTCGAGCAGCATGGGCGCCTACCTCAGCTTCGGGTCGAGGGCGTCGCGCACCGCGTCGCCGAGCATGATGAACGCGAGCACGGTGATGGCGAGCGCGCCGGCCGGCCAGAGCAGCATGTGCGGGGCGTTGCGGATGTACTGCGAGGCCGAGGAGATGTCGATGCCCCAGGAGACCGAGGGCGGCTTCAGTCCGACGCCCAGGTACGACAGGGTCGCCTCCAGGGAGATGTACGTGCCGAGCGCGATGGTCGCGACGACGATCACCGGCGCGACGGCGTTGGGCATGATGTGCCGCAGCAGCATCCGCGAGTTGGACGCACCGAGGGCCCGCGCCGCCTGCACGTAGTCGTTGTGTTTGGCGGTGATGACGGAGCCGCGGGCGATCCGGGAGATCTGCGGCCAGCCGAGCAGCACCATGAAGCCGATCACCGGCCAGATGGTGTTGCTGGTGACGACCGACAGCAGGACGAGGCCGCCGAGGACGACCGGGATGGCGAAGAAGACGTCGGTGAACCGGGACACGACCGAGTCCCCGAAGCCACCGAAGAACCCAGCGAGCCCGCCCAGCACGCCGCCGAGGATCGCCACGCCGAGAGTGGCGAGGACGCCGACGGCGAGGGAGGTCCGCGCACCGTAGACGGTGCGGGTGTACACGTCGCAGCCCTGGCCGTTGAAGCCGAAGGGATGGCCGGGCTGGGAGCCCTCCTGGGCCTTGGCGAGGTCGCAGTCGAGCGGGTCGCCGGAGGCGATCAGGGACGGCCAGATCGAGATGATCACCAGGAAGAGGATGATCAGCCCGGAGATGATGAAGACCGGATTGCGGCGCAGGTCCCGCCAGGCGTCGGACCACAGCGAGCGGGGCTTCTGATCGGGGCCGGTGCCGAGGGGGCCGCCCGGCGTCTTCTCCAGCGACTCGCCCTCGTCCATGGCCAGGTCCGTCCCGCCGCCCGCCCCCGTGTGGTCGATGGCGCGCCCGTCGTCGAACGGCTCAAGAGGCTCAGGCATAGCGGATCCTCGGGTCGAGAACGGCGTACAGGAGGTCGACGATCAGGTTGGCCAGCAGGAAGACCAGCACCAGCACGGTGACGAACCCGACGACGGTCTGCGTGCTCTGCCGGACGATGCCCTGGTAGAGCTGGTAGCCGACCCCGTGGATGTTGAAGATCCGCTCGGTGACGATCGCCCCGCCCATCAGCGCGCCGATGTCGGCGCCGATGAAAGTGACCACCGGAATGAGGCTGTTGCGCAGCAGGTGCCGGGTGATGACCCGGCGGCGCGGCAGCCCCTTGGCGGTGGCGGTGCGGACGTAGTCGGCGCGCTTGTTCTCCGCGATCGAGGTCCGGGTGAGCCGGGTGACGTACGCGAGGGAGACGGAGGCCAGCACGAGGCCGGGGACGATCAGTTCGTCGATGGGGGCGCCGGTGGAGACGGCCGGGGAGATCCAGCCCCATTTGACGCCGAGGAGCAGCTGGATCAGCAGGCCGGTGACGAAGGTCGGGACGGAGAGCACGACCAGGGTCAGCAGCAGGACGCCGGTGTCGACAGGGCGGCCGCGGTGCAGTCCGGTGACGACGCCGAGGGTGATGCCGATGACGATCTCGAAGAAGATCGCGACGATGGTGAGCCGGATGGTGACCGGGAACGCCTCGGCCATCAGCTCGGTCACCGGCTGGCCGTTGAAGGCGGTGCCGAAGTCGCCGGTGAAGAGGTTGCCCATGTAGGTCACGTATTGCTGCCACACCGGCTTGTCGAGGCCGAACTCCTTCTCCAGCTGGGCGGCGGTCGCCGGGTCGCAGGCCCGGTCGCCGCAGAGGCCGGCGATGGGGTCGCCCATCACGTTCACCATCAAGAAGATCAGCAGCGTGGCACCGAAGAAGACCGGGATCATCTGCAGCAGACGCCGGATCACATAACGACCCATGAGGGGCTCCGGGGGTGGGGTGCGGGGAAACCGTACGGCCCGGCGCGGGAGGGTCGCCGAGCCGTACGCAGCCGACCTGCGTCACATGGTCACTGGACCTTGATCTGGTCGTAGACGGGGACGCTGAAGGGGTTCAGCGTGACGTTGGAGACGCGCTCCGAGTAGCCGGCGCTGCCGTTCTGGTACCAGAGCGGAATGGCGCCCATGTCGTCCCGGAGGACCTCTTCGGCCTGCTGGAAGAGCTCGACGGCCTTCGTGATGTCGGTCTCCGCGTTGGCCTGGTTGACCAGCTTGTCGAAGTCCGCGTTGGTCCACTTGCCGTCGTTGGACGAGGCGCCCGTGTAGTACAGCGGCTGGAGGAAGTTCTGGATGAGCGGGTAGTCCATCTGCCAGCCGGCGCGGAACGGGCCGGTCATCTTCGACTGGGTGATCTGGCTGCGGAAGTCGGCGAAGGTGCCGATCGGGTTGCCGACGCAGGCCTTGTTGTCGCCCAGCGCCTGGTTGATGGAGTTGCAGACGGCGTCCACCCACTCCTTGTGGGAGCCGGTGTCGGCGTTGTACGAGATCTTCATCGTGCCGCCCGGGATGCCGCCGCCCTCGGCGACCAGCTTCTTCGCCTCGGCGGCGTTGTACTCGCAGGCACTGCCGCAGAGGGTCTTGCTGTAGCCGCCGTCCTCGCCGAGCACCGGAGAGGTCCAGTCGGTCACGGGAGTACGGGTGTTCTGGAAGATCGTCTCGGTGATCTGCTTCCGGTTGATCGCCATGGACAGGCCCGTGCGGAGCTTCTCCTGACCCGGCTTGTTCCACGCCGGGTCGTAGAACGGGAAGGCCAGGGTCTGGATGATGCCGGCGGGCTGGTTGATGTACCGGTCGCCGAGGTCGGCCTGGACGTTCTTCAGCTGGGAGGCGGGCACGTCGTCGACGAGGTCGAGGTTGCCGGCCGTCAGGTCGGTGTAGGCCGTGTTGTTGTCGGTGTACACCTTGAGGGTGATGCCGCCGTTCTGCGCCTTGTCGGCGCCCGGGTAGTCGGCCCACTTCTTGAGCTCCATCTGGGAGCCCTTGGCGTAGGAGTCGACGGTGTACGGGCCGTTGCCGATCGGCTTGGAGAGCCAGGCGTCGTGGTCGTCGAAGAAGGCCTGGGGCAGCGGCGAGAACGCCGAGTAGCCGAGGGTGTCGGGCCAGGTGGAGAACTTCTGGGTGAGCTTGACCGTGAAAGTCTGGGCGTTCACGACCTTGAGGCCGGAGAGGGTCTGCGCCGTGGGCTGTCCCGTCTCGGGGTGCACCTGGGCGTAGCCCTCGATCTGGCCGAAGAACGGGGCGTTCTTCTGGTTGTTCTTCAGGTTGGCGGCGTAGTTCCAGGCGTCCACGAAGGACTGCGCGGTGACCTTCTCGCCGTTGGAGAAGGTCCAGCCGTCCTTGACGGTGATGGTGAAGTTGGTCGAGTCGGTCGTCTCGATCTTCTCGGCGAGCATGTCCTTCGCCTCGCCGGTCTTCGGATCGTACTGCTTGAGCCCGCGGAAGATCATGGACAGCACCTTGCCGCCCTGCACCTCATTGGTGTTGGCCGGTTCCAGCGGGTTCTGCGGGTCGCCCCAGGAGGAGCTCACGATCCCTTCGGCACCACCTCCGCCGCCGCTGTCGTCCCCGCCGCCGCAGGCGGTCGCGGCCAGGGCGACGGCCGTGGCCACTGCGGCCCACTTGGCGGTCGTGGCTCCACGCATCGAATGCCTCCTGAAGGTCCTAAGTCTGACTTAGGGTCCAATATCACCTCCTCTGCCCCGTTATGCACGTCCGGTGCTTCACCGGTGTGACGGGGAGAGGAGGCGAGGTGGAGGCGTCTGGTCAGACGAGGAGGAGGCCCCCGACCCAGGACCGGCTCGCCACGGGGTTCGCGTGTCCCTCCAGGGCCAGGGCTATGCCCGCGGCCCCGGCCAGGAAGCCCGGATAAGCGCGACGAGGTTCCCAACCCAGCCTGGAGACCCTGACGGTCTCCCGAAAGACTCGCCCGGGCGCTCGCGCGGAAATGAATTCGAGCACCCGATGTCACCGAATCGGGCATCAGACAGAAATGGCAGTGGGGAATTACTCGAGCCAGGCGAACTCTCGCCGGAGAACTGGCGAGACGATCACCTGACCGTGACGCTACATCACACGAATGGCGAGCTCAAGCGCTTGCGCGAATCCTCAAATCAACCTCAAATT
>NZ_DATCVQ010000181.1:0-4000 GCF_036566765.1 Streptomyces sp. | reverse complement strand
GGTGTCGCCATCGGCGCGGCAGTGTCCCTGATGGTTTCGGCAGTGAACGAGCGTACGAAGTGGCGGCGCCAGCAATCCGTCCGCTGGGATGAGCGACGTCTCAACGCCTATGCGGAATACGCCCACGCCGTCAAGGAACTCAGTAACCGGTACAAACGACTGGCCATCGCTCGCGGCGTCACCACGGGGTCGGCGCCGCTGGAGCCGACCGACGCGATACTCGAGGAGCTGGCAGCAGCAGAGGCGCACCGATCGGCGCTCGCAGAGACCATCTGGCTCCTCGGTGACGTCGACGCCAACACGGCCGCGGTCAAGTTGAACCATGCTCTCTGGCACCTCGAATGGCTGGCACGCGGCATACCGACCACAGGCGTCGCGACGTGGGCTGAGGCATTCCTCGAGTTCCGGGAGGCGCGCAAGGACTTCCTCAAGGCTGCGCGCCTCGACCTTGGCGTCCAGGGGACACAGCCGACCCACGACGTTCCGTGGCCCCCACCATGGCGACCCTCGGACCGCCCAGGACCGGGCGGGCCCTGAGCCTGCGCAGTCCGGGCCTCGCGTTGTCACAATCTGGTCGGAGCTTGGACTCGAACGGACCGCCGTTCCGGATCGGGATGCCCGCAACCGTCGCGGTCGTCCGCAGCACGGAGGCACCACGACCCGGTCGCCACCATCCACCAGCCAGCCGGATCGATCACCACCCGGACCACGCTGCCGGCTCACCCGGACCGGTGGAGAACCTCAGCTCAGCGGCTTCGGCTTCCGGGTGTGAGGCGCAGACATCGGCGCACGGATGAGGCCGGGGGACGTCCACGGCTGGGAGGGACCGCTCACCGGTCGGTGCACGCCGAGCCGCACGTCAAGGCGTCGTCCGGCTCGGCTCCTTGGAGGCGCGGCCCACAAAGTGCCGTTCGGCGGGACGGCCGGCGAAGTCGCTCGCCAGGGCACGAGCTCGGCGAGCCGCGAGGCCAGATTCCCGGCCGCGACGAAGGAGCAGTCGGGGTGCTTCTGCCAACAGGCCGAACACAGCCCGAGCCCGGCATGACGCCGCACTTGGCCGCAGTCGGCGCACTGCCGCGGAGGTGCTTGCTCTGCCGCTGTCGCGAGCTGCCGCACGGTCCGGTGCACCCAGTGGTCCCGGTGGGCGGCAGGTGTCACCGGAACCGGCTCGCCACCGTGTGGAAGGACTGCTTGGGCTCCCACTGCCCGGTTTCCGCGTAGCCGCGCCGCGTCCCGGTGGGGAATGTCTTGGCCAGCGCGAAGCTGGCGATGTCCAGGTCGTGGCGGCGCTGCGGGGAATGGGGCGAGTCGGGGGATATGAAGTTGTAGACGAACGCGCCGTGCACCCGCTCGGCCGCGTAGAGGTCCATCAACTCCCCGATCTCGTCGGCCTGTTCCCGTTCGTTGCGCACATAGCCGTCCTTGACCAGCGGAGGTTCCCGCTCCCAGTCCACCACGTTGAAGCCCGACCCGCCCTGCTCCTTGGCACCCGTGAAGGTGCAGCAGCCGAACTCGGTGATGACGACGGGCTTGCCGTGCCGTTGCAGGGCACGAAGCCTCTCGGTGTAGGTCGCCTTGTTGCCCTCGTTCCGGTACAGATTGACCCCCACGACGTCGAAGCCGCGCCAGTCGACCTCCTCCCACTCCCCCGAGCTGTACGTGACCCGCCCCTTGAACAGCGGCCTTACCGTCTTCAGCGCCCGGTCCAGAAAGGCGTTCAACCGATCCTGGTAGCCGGCCGACTCGGGGCGCCCCAGCGCCTGACCGCGCTCGTTGTAGTCCTTGCCCGGCACCAGGCCGGACATGAAGATGGTCAGCTCGGTGCCGACCGCGATGCCCACGCCGGGATGCCGGGTGCGCAGCCGCTCGGCAGCGCGCGCCACCACGCCGAGGAACGCGAGGGTCTGCTCCACGTCCTTGTCGAACTGTCGTGGCTCGAACCAGACGAACAGGCCGTGCGAGGCCGCGATCGACGCGGCCTCCGTCAGCCGATCTAGGTCGTGGCCGAGCAACAGGACCGCGTTGCCATGCAACTGCTCCCTGATGGCCGCGATCTCACGGCGCACATACGCAGTCCGCCAGACCTCGCGGTCCGTATCGAAGTTGACGCCCTTGTAGGTGAGCGATCCAGCGGTTTGCGGCGGCAGCGCTGCGGTGGACGTCGTACGGGCACGCGTGTTGCCTGCGGCGCAGGCGGTGGACAGGGCTGCGGCGCCCGCAAGCAGGGTCCGGCGAGCAAGTGGTGCTGATGTCATACCGCCAGCCTGTACGGAGTGCGGTTGGCGGCACGTCGGCCGAAGGACTCATACCCGTCGACCAAAGTCCATGACGAGTTGGCGACCGCCCCCGAAGCAGAGCCACCCCAAGGCCGCCCGCTGTAAGCGCGCGTCACGCGGAGGGCGGCCTGCGGGCTTCGACCGCTACGACACGGAAATGAGAGTCGCGGGCTGAAAGGCCCTCCGGTCAGGCGACCTCCTGCCGCTCGGGCGCCTTCCGCGTCTTCACGCCGCCGACGACGAGCGCCAGCCCCACGACGACTATGCCGAGGTAAGCGATGGACGGAAGGTCGACGACCTTGTGCATCCAGCCCCACTCCGTGCCGAAGAAGGTCTGCGAAGCGAAGCTGACAAGCCCCTGGGCTCCTACGACGTAGCCGATGCTTTCGACGGTGTATCCGATGGTTGTTCGCACCGATCAATCCTCTTGCGGCGGTGCCGCTAGATCGTCCTTCACAGGGCCGAAAACACAGTAGGCCAAAGGATGTAGTCGCTTGCGGGGAGCACCGGCACAGCACCCCGCCGCGGCTGAGGAATCGCCCCGGACATCCTGCGGCTTCCCCGCGTGGGCGGCACGGACACAAGCCCTCGACCGGTAGGCGGTGGTGACGTGGCTCCTCACGCACTGGTGGGCGGGCAGCGGCAAGCAGCACGGTCAAGCGGGGAGGTGCATGGCGAGTTGTTCCCACTGCCGTGCGGGCGGGGAGTCGGGTGTGGTGGTCATGAGGTGGAGGCTGACGTGGTCGGCTCCGGCGTCGAATCCTCTTGGACTCGGTGGGCGATGTCCTCGGCACTACCGTGGGCCACAAGTGCGTCGACCAGCCGGCCGTCGAGCGCGTCCGGGGTCTCGTATCCGAGTCCGCGCAGCAGTCCGCGGCGGTTCGGCAGGGCGGCCGCGGCAGTGGTGCGGGCCAGGTCGGCGGTGTCCGCAGGGTCGTGGCTGAGCACACACAGCTGCGTGACGGCCAACAGGCCGTCGTCTCCGAGAACAGTTCTGGCGTTGCGGGTGTACTGGACCCGGCCGGGGAACGCCTCCTGAAGGGTGCGCTGCGCGGTAGCCGAGGGTGTTGAGCCACTCGTTGGCGTAGGCGAAGTCCTCGCTCAGGGCCCGGATCGCGTCGATCGGGACCTGAACGTAGGGCAGCGGTATGCCGAGCGCCTTCCCGATGGCAGCGGCGATCTCAACCGGCGTCAGTTCGTCCCCCGCCAGGGAGACCTCCCGGCCGATCCACTCCTTCGGCCGGGAGAACGCCAGCGCGGCCACGGCACCGACATCGTCGACGACCATGAACTGCTGCGGGACCTCCGGCGCGAGCCCGGTGGACAGATTCCCGTTCCGCAGCACGTATCCGCCGGCGAAGTTCTCCATGAAGGACACGGGCCGCAGGATCGTCGTGGGCAGGCCTAGAGCGGCAATGCGCTGCTCAATGCGCCACTTGCTGACCAGGCTCCGCTGCGGTCTGTCCACGGACCAGGCCGAGGCCGACGCGCTCGGCGTGTACGCCGAGAGCTGCGAGACCACCGTCGTCCACTACACCCCGGTGCCATAGTCAGCACCACGCGCGACGTGTGCCGCGCCTCCAGGTCCGATGCGGACCTGGAGGCAGCCGGACCCTGAGGTCGGGGTATCCGGGCCAGCTCCCTTCAGGGATGAAGGCACGCGGTCTGGACCTGCTCGGGCCGCTTCGGAGAGCGGGACGCCGAGCCGCCCGGCGACGGCCTCG
>NZ_DATCVQ010000180.1:0-11410 GCF_036566765.1 Streptomyces sp. | reverse complement strand
GAGTCCAGCCAACGTCTCGGCCGCCGAAGGTGGGTGATCGAGCGGACGATGTCGTGGCTGACCGGCTACCGCAGACTCAACCACCGCTACGAACGACACCCCCGTAACTACCTCGCCTTTCTCGGGCTCGCCGCAGCCCTGCGCTGCTACAAACGCCTCGTCCGGCTCACCACATAGGACACGGTCTAAGCGCAGATGCGCTTGAAGGCACTCGCACCCGGCCTGGCACGGAACTTCACCTCATGCCCAGCATCGTCGGTGAAGACGGCCTCCGTCTCGGACTCCAAGGTCATCGTGCCGCGCTGGGTGGGGTTGTCCCACCCTTCGGGCGGGTTCCCCGAGCCATCGGAGAGTGGGGTCTCCGCTTCGAAGTACGTCGAGCCGATACGGGCCTCGTCGATTCCGCAATGCGTATAGAGGTCGAAGGGAATCGTCCGGCCGGACGGTGTCGCCCGGACGGGCTCTGCGCCCTCGTCGGCCTTGGCACAGCCCGTGAGCATCCCAGCAACCAGCGCGAGGGCGAAGATGATTTGTCCAGCTCTCTCAGCCATGGCCTTTCGACGTTCAGGCCAAGTCGGCGGTTCCGCACCTCACGGCTGTAAGCCACGCGGAGGGCGTCGTGCAGCGACGCCCATCGGCTCGGCTGGTCCGACGGCCGACGCCGCCATCTAGAGATCTTTAACTGTGCGGGTTACTTGGGGGCGTGACAACTGTCGTGGGCCGCGCTATGCCGGGTGGATGAGGTACCCCGATGGCGGTGGATTGACGGCCGAGGAGCGGGCTCGGCGTGAGCAAGTCCGGCTTGCAGCCGCTGACTTGATCGAGGTCGGGGCCAGTGACCGGGAGGTTGCCCGACGGTTCCGGGTGACCCGAATGTCGGCGAATCGCTGGCGGCGGGCGTTGGCTTCGGGTGGTCGGCAGGTCCTGGCCTCCAAGGGACCCGGCAGCGCCCGCTGCAAGCTCGCCTCGAAACAACCCCGCGTTCTGGAGGCGGTGTTGGATGCCAGCCCGGCCGCCTCTGGCTGGAGTGACCAGTGCTGGACGCTGGCGAGGATCGCCGAGGTGGTGCGCCGCCGGTTCGGCGTCGAGTACACCCTGGCCGGGCTGGGCCTGCTGCTGCATCGCATCGGCTGGAGCGGGCAGGTCCCCTCCCGCAAGGCCACCGAGCGGGACGAAGCGAAGATCGCCGCCTGGAAGGACAAGCAGTGGCCCGTCACAAAAAGAGGGCGGCGGACTTGGGCGCCTGGCTCTGCTTCGAGGACGAAGCCGGCCAGGGCCTGAGGCCGCCCAAGGGCCGCACCTTGGGCCGCCGGGGCCACACCCCCGTGGTGCGGGTCACCGCCGCGGGCAGCAAACGTGTGTCGATGGCGGCGCTGATCTGCACCAAAGCCGGCCACCGGCCAGGGCTGATCTACCGCATCCACCTCGACCGTGGTCCCACCAAGGGCCGTCGCAAGGGCTATATTGAGACTAGCTACGCCCGGCTGCCGGATGCCGCGCACCAGCAGCTCGGCGGACCCATCGTTCTGGTCTGGGACAACTTGAACACGCACGTCAGCCGCGCTATGCGCGAGCTGATCGCCGCCCGATTATGGCTGACCGTCTACCAGCTGCCGCCGTACGCTCCCGAGCTCAACCCCGTCGAGGGCGTGTGGTCGCACCTGAAGAGATCGCTGGCCAACCTCACCAAACAGAACATCGACCAGCTCACCACGTTGGTGAAGACGCGGCTGAAACGGATGCAGCACCGCCCCCGCCTCATTGGGGGTCTCATCGCCAAGACCGGGCTCGACCCGTAGCCCACCCGTCACGTTTGCCATGCCTACCCTGCCCGCAACTGTAGTCATGCGAAACTCAGTGACTGGTTCACAGGCACACGCCATCATCGTGGGTCATGGACTTGTCTGGCATTGCGGCAATCTGTGCCCTAGCAGCTATCCCGGTATCGGTACTCGTCGCTCACTGGCAGAAGCGGGCTGCCCTGGAGCAGGCTGAGACCGCCCACCGAACGGCACTGGCACAGGCAGAAGCAGCACATCGGAACTCTCTGGAAGCAGCAGAGAAGGCCCATCAGCAGGCACTGGAGATGCTGGCTCGCCAGAACGAGCGCGAGGTCAGCCACTGGAGCCGTGAAGCGAGGTATGCCGCGTACGGGCTGTTTCAGAACGCATTGGCGCGTGCGCGTCTCGCGTTCCTGGCTGAACCGGTCGACGAGATGGAGGCGCTACTCGCCCGAGAGGAGGTTCATCAGATGTACCACCAAGTGGTGATGGTGGCGAGTGACAGGGTAGCGGAGTTGGTGAAGCAGTTAGTTACTCCTATCCGTTTCTGGATGGGCGCCGCCAACCCCCGCGAACGGTGGGATGAGCAGGTGGCACCGTTGCGTCGAGAACTCGATGAAGCGATCAGGGAAGAACTGCAGTCCGAGCCCGAGTGGTACAGGTCTTGCCGTGGAAATCCTTGGACACGCGACGAGCCGTGAAGCCGTTCGCCTTTTTGTAGCCATGAATGCACCGGACGGAAGAAGATGCAGTACTGGCCGACCTCCTCGGAAATCTCGTTGCCGAAACCAAACTCGACCTCCAACCGCCGTAACCTCAGCCGTTAAAGTCTCTAGCCTGGTCCCGGGCCCTGCCATTACCAGCGGTAGGCCGCTCAACAAAGACTGAGATCACGATCTACAGCTGGAGTACTAGTGCCTCCAGGCTCGGCCGCGTCGCTCTTGGTCACTCGCCAATGGCCTCTATCTGCTCCCAGTCTGTGGGAGTACCCGGACCTCCATAGGGCTCGACGTACTGGAAAAGCGTGCCATCCGCGGGACCTCTGGGAGAGGCGACGCCGAACCATACGGCATCGCATTCATGACAGACCCAGAGTCGACGACCGTCTTTGATCAGCCGGAATAACGACGTGTCGCCAACATTGCAGCGACTGCAGAGCCACCGAAGGACCCCTCCCACGCGGGTCACGCGCCAGCGCAACTATCGCAGAAAGCCCAAGAACCCTGGACCCGAGCCAGGTCTTCCGCGGTCAGGGAGACAGGCCCCAGCTCGGCCGCTTCCCGCGGCGACCTTCCGGCCAAGCGGCTTCCCCGTCGCCCAATTGAGGGCCCTTGCCGATTCCGGCCAGGGCGGCGTCGCTCAGGCCGCTGCCATGTCCTCCTCGCTCCGAGCGGGTGTGCGCAGCAGCGTGTGCAGTCAGCGTCTGCTGGCGTCGCGTCCTGCGGCATAACTCGACCCAGCAAGAAGGCCCATACCCCTCCGTGTTCGCGGGGGATGGGCCTCCTCCGCCTCACTGTGCGCTCGAACCTGCGCTTAGCGACAGGCGGCTACCGTGCAGGGCTGGGTACGGGGAGCTGGGATGATCGCTGGTTGCAGGGTGCTGGTGAGGGGGCGCAGCCTCCATGCTGCACGCGCTGAGTCGATCATTGGACGTGCGCTGTGCGGGGATACGGTCAGTTCGAGTCTGGCTTCCGCCAGGAACTGAGGGTTTCCCGCAGCGGTGGTGTTCGCCCGGAGGCGTCGGTCCTCGAAGTCGTCAGTGTGGAAGATCTGGAGCAGTGTCAACGCGTAGTACGTGTAAGCGGAGGCTTCTGTGATCAGTTGCTGGGCGGCTTCTGGGGGCTCGATCGCGGACCCTGCCGCCGGCGACACTCCTGAGGCGGCGACGTACTCCAGAGCTGCCACGAGCTCGGTGATGGAGTGTGGGCATGCGTGATGCAGCTGGTCCATCACGACGCGGTAGGCGGACAGCCAGGCCGCGTTCTGATGAGTCCACTGCTGCTTCGCAAGGAGAGTGCGGAATCCGGCGAGCGTGTCGGTGAGTTCTTCCACGACGAGGCGGCGGGAGATCTCAGTGAGCTCTACCGCGGAAGCCTGCTGGGCCGACGAGATGTCCTCGTGCATTTCCAGCATGCGACGCCCGTAGCGAATCAGATCGCGAGGGATACCGCCGGACAGGGCGTGCGCCAGAAGCACGTAGGGCTTCGGCAGGTCTTCGGCTCGCTTGCCCATGATGGTGCGCGACTGCGCGAGGTCACCGGGACGAACATGCAGGATGTCGTCGAGCGAACTGTCAGTGGCATCGCGGTGCGGCAACCCTCGCCGGACGAACGCCGCGCCAACGTCCTCCGCCACGGAGATGAGGTAGTGCACGCGTGGCACACCGAGAATCGCCTTGATCTCGCTGAGGAAGTCGAGAGCCTTCCTGTCCGACCCGAGACGATCGAGTTCGTCGATACAGATGAGGGTGCGGCCCCCCTGCGCCCGCACTTGCTTCGCAATGTCCCCCAGCCGGGCACGCAGGTCTTCCACGAGCTGCGGGAAGTTCGGAGGCACGCTGGCGAGCGACGAAGAGTGGGCACTACCGAAGACTGCCGGCCCTGCGACACCAACGTTCAGAGCTGCCGACGTGCTCTGTGAGGTCCTGAGTTGGAACAGGTGATCACGGCATTGGTTGACCAGCTTGGGTTCGTCACGCGTGGTCCGCCAGAACCCGATCTTGAGCAGGAGCGTGCCCCCGACGGTGTAAGCGAGCCGCTGCGGGTTCTCCGAGTCCAGCAGGATCCCTCGGACATCGGCACTTCGCAGGATGACCCAGATGGCGAAGCCGAGCGAGATGACTCCGGCAAGCTTCCAGAGCCGCTCCCGAAGGTATCTGCTGGAGTTGTCGCCGCGGACGAAGGCCCCCAGGCTGAGCACGAGCAGCAGCAGCAGGAGGAGCAGTGAGAGGAATCCCCTCGTCTGAAGGTCTCCGAGGGCCGTGAAGTGGCGCCTGATGTCGGGATCGAAGGGAAGGCTCACAGCCGGCCCCAGGATCAGGCAGCAGGCAACCAGAAGGAACACGAACACAGGCCACTCCAAGAGCCTGCGCCGCCATCGTTCGGACTTGCGCATCTTCCAGAGGATCAGGCCGGCGACCGTCACAGCGAGGCCTGCTCCGATGCTGCGCCCCTGCCAGATTGCCTCAGCGTGCTTGGCGACCCAGTGTCCCGCGGTACCTGCCCAGGACTGCATGCCGTCGCTGTGCTTGTCCCACAGGGTTCTTGCAGTCTTAGCCGTACCAAGCACGATCAACACTGCCGCGGGGACTCCGAAGAACAGACTACGGCGAAGCCCTCGGAACACGTGCTGCATGCGCTTCCGGGTGCGCACGAAGCCTGACAGACGAGTCAGCTGCGGTACCTCGAACCCTTCGCGCGCGATGAATCGCTCACACAGCTTGACGAACGTCGCGATAACCAAATCGGGCGCTGTGTAGGCAGCTGGAACACGAATGGTGACGACGAAGTCCTTCTTGCCGGCGGCGTCTTGCAGCAGGGTGGTCTTGCCCACCCCTCGGGGGCCGCACACGGCGATGGTGCCGCTGTCGAGGGCAGCAAGCTTGCGTTCCAGCTGGTGGGAGGCTGCGCCAGGCACTACCCACCCGACGCTGGTCGCAGACCGCAATCCCTCGAACCGGCCTGGCAGGAGCACAGAGTGCGGATCGGCGCCCATGAGTTGCTCGATCACCTCAAGGGCTGCTCGGGGGGTGCCGTTGTCCCGAAGGTCGCGTTCCCAGGCCCTTGCTGCTCGTCGTACGTCCAGGTTGTAAAGGGGCAGGGCCAGCCCGTACCCGAGAAGTGCGAGTTGGTTCGTGAGATTCTGCTGCGACGTCGGGGCGATGACGGCGAGGCTGACGGGCACGACGCCGATGGAGGTTGCGCCAACGCTTCCTGCCATCTCGGCCCACCACGGCAGGCCCAAAGTCATCACGTAGATGAGGAAGGCGAGAGAGACGGGCACAAGGATGTGGACCAGAACTGACCGTACGTCGAAGGCCAGGACTGTCCGCAACCTCGTCAGCTCCGCGCGAGTTCGGGACATCTCGGCAAACGCTCGGCGATAGGCCGTGAGCGTCGTTGCCACGTGCCCCAAGGCCCGCCCGACCGTGTCCGGCGTCATCATCTCTGCACGTACGGCAGCCGCAGTGACACCGGGCCGGGCGTCGAAACGCCGCCGGACCTGTGGGGAGGCGAGGCTCGTCTCCACAGCCCGTTCATAGACGGCCTGTTCTGCTGAGGTGTCGCAGCTGAGTAACTGATGCGCGCCTGGTGTCGGAGGAGCGGCATTCTGCATCGATCAGTCCCTTCGCCCATGGGTGGCGGCGAGAGTGTACTGGTCAGGATGGCCGCACACCGGTGGAGATGTTGGTGCTGCCAGCGGTCGCAGGCCATCCGGAATGAAGGACCGGCACGCTGGGATCGGCCGGCGGCAAATGCGCCGTAGCAGCTGGGGCTTGTGGATGCTCAGGCTGGCCTGCCGGGGTCGGCCGAGTTCAGCGGACCCTGGCGCTCACACGTCCCAGCGTCTCGGCATCGCTGTGGTGGTAGGCGCCGAGCCGACGAGCGGCAGCGCGGTGCTCGCCATGTCGGAAGGACGGACTGCGGCAAGGAGCAGGGGTATTACGACGCAATACCGCCGCTCCTCAGCTCGCCTCCAATGCCTGCTGTTGGTGGGTCGACCTTCATTACGGCGTAATGGATGCCACCTGGCTCCCGTGGTCCAACTTGGAAGGCTCAGGAGTCGCAGCGAAGGCACCCGCGCTCACGACGATGGCCTCCGTCGGTCGTGCCGCAAAAGCGGGACGCCAGTGGGGACGCTATGCTCGCGCTATGGCAGGTCACACTGCCTTCTCGGCGGCTCCAGGCCAGCAGCCGCGGGTCATCCTCGCGCCCGCGTTGACACTGCGGCCAGGCTCACCAACCTCGCCGAGTAGAGCTAACGCAACTCTCGCTCCCGCTTCATCACCAACATTGGCGTCTGCAACATCTGCGGCCGCCGGCTGCGTGGGCTGCGCGGTGATCTAACCCAGGGACGCGCCCTCCCCCACGCACCGGCACCAGACCCCCTGTCACCGGACCACCCGTCCTCCGACACAGACCTCACCGTCCGCAGCCGTACGCGCAGGAAGATCGAAACAACGTCGCTCCGCACCTGACCGCAAGACGAATCACATGTATCCACCGGTGCCGTCATACCGGTCGTTATACGCGCGGTCTGTCGAGTCCATGTCGGTGAGGATGGAGCGCGTCAGCTTGCGGCTAAAGGCTGTCTCTTCGTGCTCGGGGTCATCGATGACTTCTTGTAGGTGGAACGTGAGTGTGGCCCAGCTGCGGAAGTTCCCGTGGCAGGCGAGGTCGTCTACCCACAAGAGGTCCTGAGGAGACACGTCGGCCCACGCGGCGTGGTAGCCAGGCATGGTGTCGACGACTTCGTCGGGACGCAGGGGTGCGTACTGCTGCCAGAGGCAGATGCAGGAGGAGAGTGCGGCGCGGCTGCGGATGCGTCGGTAGCAGTTCTCTCCGCCGACGAAGACGATGGCCAGGCGGTTGCTCTTGTCGGCCCACAGGGTGCGGACGTATTCGAGGATGTGGTTGCTGAGTCCTTGTGCTTCGTCGAGGACGATGACGTGTGGCTGGGCGGCGAGGGTGCTTCTGATCAGGCGTTCGGTGGTGCGGTGGCCTGGTTGCAGGTCGTCGGGCAGATCGAGGGCTTCGGCGAGGTCGGCCTTGAAGTCGTTGAGGGGGTGTCCGGGCGACGGCCTGAAGGGCCTGCCCGACTCCATTCAGAACATCTGGCCGCTCGCCGACATCCAGCTGTGCGTGGTCCGCAACAGTCTCAAGTACGCCTCCACCAAGCACTGGTCGCAGATCGCCGAGGAACTCCGCCAGGTCTACACCGCGGCGGCCACGGCGGACGCAGCCGAGCAGCGGTTCGCCGAGTTCGAGGCCGACTGGGGCGCCCGCTACCCCGCGCTGATCGCGGTCTGGCGCCGCAGCTGGGAACACGTCGTCATGTTCCTCCGTTTCCCGCCCAAGATTCGGAAGATCGTCTACACGACGAACATGATCGAATCCCTCAACTCGCGCTTCCGCCAGGCAACGAGGCGACGCGGGTACTTCCCGAACGAGGAAGCCGCCCTCAAGGTCCTCGTCCTCGTGATCCGGGACCGCCAGCCCAACCGGCGCAACCCCACCGGCCGGACCCACAACTGGAAGGAAGCGATCAACACCCTCGCCTGGCTTCTACGGCGACCGCATCATCGACAACCAGTAACACCCGAACGAAACCCAAGAAGCGTCACCACCAGGGCTTACACGAAAAACAAGACACTCCCCGTACACCTCGCCCCGGCGAGATCACTTCGAGTGGGCCGGTTCCAGCCTACGCGTGCAAGCTCGTCACCTGGGGGCCTGCCCGGGTGGGGCGCCCTTCGCAACCTTGCACCTCTAATGTAATAATCATTACACTAATTTGCCTGTTACGTACGAGGAGGAAGTCGTGCCTTTCGCGCACACGGCCGATGCCGTACGAGCATGGGTTCACGGTTGGTCCGCCTCGCGTGGTGCAGCCGAACCCGTGCCCTCTGCCTGGGGTTTCACCGTCGACGTGGGCCTGCCAGGACACGTCATGCGCCATGTTCTGCACTCCGCAGGAGAAGTGACCGTCCGCAAGATCACCGAGCACGCCACCACACCCGGCGTCTGGTTGAAGGCCTTCGTCTCACCGGAGACACTCGAACCCTGGCTCGCCCCCGGCTGGCACCTCGCCGGCGGACCCGGCTACCTGATGTCCGCCTCCCTACGCGTCGCCCCCACCCGCGCCCCGGGCCCAATCCCCGACGGCTACCAGCTGCACACCTGGACGCGAGCCGGCGTCACCCGCGCTCTGGTGCGCACCGCCGACGGCGCTTTTGCCGCGCGCGGCCAGATCGCCGTCACCGGCCCCACCGCCGTCGTCGACCAGGTGGAGACAGACCCGGTCCACCAGCGCCGCGGCCTGGGACGCCTGGTGATGCACAGGCTCGCTGAAGCTGCCGCAGAACAAGGGGCCACGGCAGGCGTGCTGGGCGCTACGCCAGAGGGTCGATCCCTGTACGAAATGACGGGATGGCGCGCACTGGCCCCGCTGACTGGCGCCCTGCGGGGCCCGGACCCCAATTAAGAGCTCGCGCAGATAGGCGGTGCGGGGAGCCCTGGCAGGAAGGCGGGCCAGGTCTCCGTGATCACGGAGTTGCGACGCTCTGTGATCACGTGGGAGACCTGTGAGCCGCCCGGGAACCCATCCCCCCGCCGGGCCGGATACAGACCGGCTCAGCGCCCCCAAGATCACGATCAGCGATCAGGGAGTGACGGATTGTCAGCGACGGGTGCTTTCATGGGTCGGTTGCGCAGGGAGGCGCACAAGAATCGGCGAGGGGGATGCTGCTGTGCCGTTCATCAAGGCATACACGAAGGCGGATGGAACGGTGGTCCGGGAACACTCGTGACGCCTGTCATGACAATCGCTGTGATGGCTCCGAGACCGTCACCTACTTGGGCCCGCCCCCCGTGTGGGACGCAGCATTGGAAACGCCCTGGCCGACCACGGACACTTCCGCCGGGGCGCTGCCGGTTCGATCGTTGCACGCCTGCCCTTCAGCAGCACCCTCCTCGCTCCGAGCGGAAGCCTCCCCGGTGCGGTTCGACGCGGCTCCAGGCTTCTTCCGGCGCCCATCAGGGCCGAAATCCAGGTCACCTGGACTCCACCGACCGGGGTTGGTCGACCCCCCTGGACCACAGCCGATGCTCGTGTTGTGTACCAGAACCTCGGTCTGGACGGCCACCACGTAGTACGTGTTGAGTCGGTCGACGGTTAGGTTGTAGACAGTCGTCGAGGTGGCATGACGTTGTAGCGCGGCGATCTGGATCCATGTGCCTGCACTCGTCTGCAGCCACTGACCGGCTTCGAGGTTCTTTGGCATCGACCCACATGCCAGCCTCTGGAACCCAGAACGGGTGTCCGTCGGTTGCAGTGACCGTGTTGAACGCGCCGTCTGCATCGAGCGTGACGTCGACGAGATTCTTCTGTCCATCACCCTGAATCAGGGCAGGGACGGCGCGGGGCCGGTCTCACCGGTTGAGGGTCGGTGGCCAGGACTTGATCACCGATTCGGACGTCCTTGATGGGCTTGCGCGTTCCGTCAGCCATCAGGACCGGGGTGTCAGCGCATCACGAACCAGCCACCCCGCCAACACACAACCACCACACCAACACCACCCAAACCCCACCCACCCAACCCCCACACACCCCCCAACCAGCCCACCCCCACACGACCAGAACACACCCAACCCACCCCCAAGCCCAGACACAGACAGGCCCTGTCGACGCGGGGAACATCCCCGCACACGCAAGGAAGCAGCCGGCGTTGCCGGTGACGACGACGTCGCCCCGGAGGACCATCCCCGCGGGCGCGGGGAGCAGCGACGTGCCCACGCCGGCGGAGAGTCCACCTTGGGACCATCCCCACGCGTGCAGGGAGCAGTTGAAGACGTCGCGGTCACCCTTCCCGGCGTGGGGACCTCCTTCGGTCTCGACTGACGCCTCAACGGATCGTTGAAGCCGCGCGATCCTGGGTTGCCGGAGGCGGAGACGTGACCGAGCGGGTGCTCTACCGTGCCCCCATGACGAGCCGTCCTCTGCTCCACCGGAACTGGCCGGTCCTCGCCGGTTCACTGCCGTACCTGCCGCTGGGAGACGGGCCGACACCGGTACGCCTCCTGGACGAGTTCGGCTTCCGGTCCCCGGTGTGGCTGAAGGACGAGAGCGGCTACGGCAGGGGTGGCTGGGGCGGGAACAAGGTCCGCAAGCTGGAGTGGCTCCTGCCCGAGGCGCAACGCCGAGGGGCTCGGACCATCCTCACCGTCGGCGGCCTCGGTACGAACTGGGGTCTGGCGGCGGCTCTCTACGCCCGTGAGCAGCGCCTCGACGTCGCTCTCGCGCTGATCGACCACCCGGTCGACGCGCATGTCCGGGCGCAGATGCGCCGGCTGCGCGCATCCGGCGCGGTGCTGCACTTCCCACGGACCAAGACCCGGCTGCTCCTCGCGCTGCCCTGGCTGGTCGCCCGGCATACGCACGGCTTCACCCTCCCGTACGTGCTCCCGGCCGGCGGGTCCTCGCCGCTCGGGACGCTGGGATACGTCGAGTGCGCGCTCGAGCTGGCAGATCAAGTGGCGCAGGGGCTGTTGCCCGAGCCCGGCTGGATGGTGACGGCGGTCGGGTCGGGCGGTACGGCAGCCGGTCTGGCCCTCGGTCTGCGGCTCGCGGGTCTGCGGACGCGCGTGCTGGGAATCGTCGTCAACGACACGCTGCGCCTGGACAGTGCGGCGCTCCTCGCGTTGGCGGGGAAGGCTCGAGCACTCCTGCGGTCACGCGGAGCGGACCTGCCGCAGGGCGGGCTCGGCCCCGCCGACGTCGTCACGGAGCACGGATGGCTCGGCGCCGGTTACGCTCACCCGACCGAGCCCGGAACGCGGGCACTTCGCCGCGCGGCGACGGAGGCCGGCCTGGAGCTGGAGTCGACGTACACCGCCAAGGCGCTCGCGGCG
>NZ_DATCVQ010000179.1:0-18296 GCF_036566765.1 Streptomyces sp. | reverse complement strand
GAAACGCCCCAATAGCTCCTTCCCCAAGCTCTCGGCTCCGCTCGAGCAGGGGAGACCCCATCCGAGGCGCTCCGGCGCCTTGCGATGCACCGCACCAGACGCCGCGACCTATCCGACCCTGATCCGCCGGACAGGCCCTAGGCTCCCTGGCAATGACTGAGCTCCGACAAACGAGGAGGACAGGTGGACGGGGGGATGCCGCAGCCGCGTGGCGTCGAGGATTCCGCGCAGTTCGTGGCGGTGATGCGGCAGTTACGCCAGTGGGCGGACGTGAGTTACCGCGAGTTGGAGCGCCGGGCCGGAGCCGTGGGGGACGTACTGCCGCGTGCCACGCTGTCCGGCGCGCTGAGCAGGCGGGAGCTGCCCCGGGAGGAGCTGCTGGCCGCTTTCGTCCGGGCCTGCGGCGGTGACGAGGCCACGGTCGGCGTCTGGGTGGGTGTCCGCAGACGTCTCGCGGTGGAGCTCGAACAGCGATCCTTCGCGCCGGAGGCGTCCGCCGGAGTCCGGGTGCCGGAGGTCGCGGAGCCGTCTCCGCCCGGGGATGAGCGATTACCGCTCGCGGAGCCGGTTCCTGACGCCGACACGGATTCTGCGGACGCGGCTCAGGACGCCGACACCGACACCGACGCCGACACCGACACCGACGCCGACGCAGCCACGGACGCCCACGCAGACACAGGTACGCACGCCGACGCAGACGCGGCCCCCGTATCAGCGACCGTCGGCCTCGCACTCGTCACCGCGGACCCCGCTCCGCCTCGCTCGCGCAGAGCGGTGCGCGCACTGCGGCGGCCGGCTGTGGTCGTCACGGCCGCCGTTGCGATGGTGCTGCTCGGGGCCACGCTCACCGGGGTGCTGGGCGCGCGCGACACCCCTTCCGGCGAGCCGCACGATCAACGGTCCGGCACTCCGGCGACCACGATCTCGCCGTCGAGCAAGCCCCCCGCCCCCAGCGCCGATGCCAAGCCGGCCAAGAACACGCCCGCCCCGGCCGGAACCCCGAGGAAGACCTCCCCTTCGGCCCGCCCGCCGAAGAAGACGACGACGCCCCGAGAGCCGACGCCGGGACGGAGCTCCTGGACCCCGGCCCCGGGCCCGTACGACCCGTCGCCGTACGAGCCGCCGCCCTCGACCGACACACCGCCCCCCACCGGCGGTGGTGATCCGTTCCCCACAGAGACGTGTTGGGACGCCACCAACGAATGCACGTGAGGCGAGCGCCGGCCGTCCCGGACGGCGAGGCGACGGTGGGCGACGACCTGTGAGGCCGGCGGACGGGGCGCGAGAGTGAGTGGCCGGCGGCTCAGACATCCGGCCTGACCTGCACGGACAGTGCCGGACTGTCCCGTCCGCCGTGAACCGTTGCCCGGCCCCTTTCGGCCGGGCAACGCTTCTTCCACCGCCCCGCATCGCCGCACGGCTCGCCTTTGCGAAGCCGTCTCCTCGCGCTGCCGGGCCGTCTCTCGCCACGGCCGGTGCACAGGCCTTGGCTCCACTCACTCGCTGAAGGAGCTTCACCATGCACATCGCACGCACCCGAAGGATCCGCACGATGGCCGTGGTCGCCGTCGCGACCGGCGTGCTGGCCGGAGGCGTCACCGCCGGCACGGACCTCCTCGGGTCGGAAGTCCCGCCCGCGCAGTCCACCGACACCATCGCCCAGGCAGGCGCCGCCCGGTCCGCGAAGGGCACCGAGGCCAAGGGCAGCAAGGCGAAGGGCGCCAAGGCCAAGGGCGCCAAGGCCAAGGGCCGCAAGTCCCAGGGCATGGACTGCCGTACCGGCGCGCTGCAGGCCCGGAACAAGAAGTTCGTCAAGACCGTCTACGAGTGGCCCGACAACCCCGGCGCCGTCACGATCATGCCCGGGCCCGGACGGAAGGAGTTCGAGTACAAGCTGGAGTACTCCAGCAAGGTCAGCGCCACCTTCGGCATGACCTACAAGGACCTCAGCGCATCGCTGGGATTCGAGGTCAACAAGTCGGAGTCGGAGAGCGACAGGACCGTGATCCAGCTGAAGGAGCCTGTCGCGTACCGGGTCCGGGCGGGCGTGGTCCACAAGCAGTACAGCTTCAACGTCTACGAGGAGCACGGCTTCTGGAACTGGCACGGCGACTACCTCGTCTGCCAGTCGTACCTCAAGCCCGAGTGGGTGAAGAAGGGCTCGGGAACCGCCCTCATGCCGTGGGCGAAGGCCTTCAGGGCCACCAAGGCCCCCAAGCGCCAGACCCACTGAGCATCCGGTGCGCGCCCCGTGCGGAGCGAGGCTCCGTACGGGGCGGGCGCCTCGTCCTCACGCGGCGAGCGCCTCCGCACCGGTCGCGGCCTCCGGGGCGTACTCCCGCCACGCCGTGGCGAGCCTCCCGACCGCCTCCGTGAGGACGTCCGGTGGGAGCAGGAAGTGCAGGCGGAGGCAGCGGGTGCTGGCGCCGAGGGCGTCCATCGTCGAGCCCGGCAGGACGGCCACGCCGTGGCGGAGCGCCAGCTGGGCGAAGGCCACGCCCTCGCCGTACGGGAGGCGGACCCACAGGGTCTGGCCGCCGGCGGTCGGCGCGGGGGTCCAGGAGGGGAGTTGCCGGGCGAGCTCGGCGACCAGGTGGTCGTGGCCGGCGCGCAGGGACCGCAGCCGGTCGCCGAGGACCGTCTCGTACTCGGCCAGCAGGCGGACCGCCGCCAGCTGGCCGGGCATGTCCGAGCCCAGGTCGTGGATCGCCTTGAGCCGGGCGAGCCGCGCGATCACCGGGGCCGGGCCGCGCACCCAGCCGATCCGCAGACCGCCCCATACCGGCTTGCTCAGCGAGCCGACCGAGAGCACGTCGCCGTACGCGCAGAGCGTCACCCCCGGCTTCTGTGCCGCATCCGCGGCAAACCCCAGATCGGCGCGCGCCTCGTCGTCGAGCAGCGGCACCCCGAGCGCATTCGCCGCCTCGACCAGCCTGCGGCCGGCCAGCGGCGGCAGCACGGAACCCGTCGGGTTGTGGAACCGGGACACCACATAGGCCAGAGCCGGCCGGTGACGCTCCATCACCCGGATCGCCGCCGCCACGTCGAGACCGTCCGGCCCCACCGCCACCGGATGCGGCACCGCCGCCGCCTCCCGGAACAGGTCCAGCGCCCCCGAGTACGTCGGGGCCTCGACCAGCACCCCGTCGCCGGGCGCGAGCAGCAGCCGGGTCAGCAGCGAAAGCCCCTGCTGGGCGCCCGTGGTGACCAGAATCTGATCGGGGCAGGTCGGGACGCCCCGTACCGCGTACCGCTCCGCGAGCGCCGTCCGCAGCGCGGCCAGGCCCGCCGGGTGGTAGCCCAGGTCGTCGTCGGGCAGGTCGATCGAGCGGTACGCCGCCTGCAGCTCGGGCGGCGGGGCGAGCGGGGCCGCGCAGCTCAGCAGGATCACGCCGTCCGACGGCTCGAGCAGGTTCAGGAAGAGCGGGTTCGACGTCTCCCGCACCCGCGGCCCCGGCAGCAGTGCGGCCGCCGCCGCCACGCGGGTACCGCTGCCCTGCCGGCGCATCACCCGCCCCTCCTGACGCAGCGTCTCGTACGCCGCGACCACCGTCGCCCGCCCCACCGACAGCGCCGAGGCGAGCCGCCGGTCGGGCGGCAGCGGAGCGTCCGGCGGCAGCAGCCCCTCGTCGATCAACTGCCGGAAACGGGCCGCCAGGAGCAGATACAACGGCCCGCGCCCGGCGGACCATCGGCCCAGCCGGGCCACGAGCGCGTCAGTGGATTGCGTGGTGTGCGTCGACTGTGTCGGCTGCGTCGTCTCAAACATCTGCATTGGCTCCATCAGCAGACCAATCTGCCGGGAATTGGCCCTGTGGGGCAACGCGATTGCCCCGTTCACTGGACGCATGAGCGACGACACGAACTCCCTGCCCCTCCGTCCCGAGACCTTCGCCGTCCACCCGCCGCAGCCCGAGATCACCGGCAGCCGGCCGCTCGGCGTCCCGCTCCACCAGGGTCACGTCTTCGCGTTCGACAGCGCCGACGCGCTGGCCGCCGCCATGGACGGCAGCGACACCTACGTCTACAGCCGCCACGGCAACCCCACCGTGCGCGCCCTGGAGCAGGCCGTCGCCCGCCTGGAGGGCGGGGCCGCCGCCCTCTCGTACGCCTCCGGCATGGGCGCGATCAACGGCGTACTGCTCACCCTGCTCGGCTCCGGCGCGCATGTCATCGCCCAGACCTGCGTCTACGGCGGCACGTACGCCGTCCTCACCGACCTCGCCGCACGCTGGGGCGTCGAGGTCACGTACGTCTGCGGCACCGACCCCGACGAGGTGCGCGCGGCCCTGCGCCCCGAGACGCGGCTGCTCTACCTGGAGACCATCGCCAACCCGACCGGCCGGGTCTCCGACCTGGCCGCGCTCGCCGCCGTCGCCGCCGAGGCCGGGGTGCCGACGGCCGTCGACAACACCTTCGCCTCGCCCCTGCTGTGCCGCCCGATCGAGCACGGAGCGGACATCGTGATCCACTCGGCGACCAAGTACCTCGCCGGGCACGCGGACGTCCTCGGCGGGATCGCCGTCTTCAAGGACGAGGAGCTGTACGGCCGGGCCCGCCACCACGCCGTCGAACAGGGCGCGATCACCGACCCGTTCGCGGCCTGGCTCACCCTGCGCGGCATGCAGACGCTGCCGCTGCGCATCGAGCGGCACTGCGCGAACGCCGCCGAGCTGGCGCGCCGTCTGGAGGCCCACCCGGCCGTGGCGGCCGTCCGCCATCCCTCGCTGCCGAGCCACCCGGACCACGCGATCGCCGCGCGGCTGCTGCCCTCGGGCGGCGGCGGGGTGGTCTCCTTCGACCTCGCGGGCGGACGGGAGGCCGGCCGCGCGTTGATGGAGGCGGTCCGGGTGGCCACGCTGAGCGTCTCGCTCGGCGACGTACGGACCCTGGTCATGCACCCGGCCTCCACCTCCCACCGGCAGCTCGACGCGGCGGCGCTCGAGACGGCGGGCATCGGGCCGGGGACGGTCCGGCTGTCGGTCGGCGTCGAGCACGTCGAGGACCTGTGGGCGGACTTGGAGCAGGCGCTGGAGCGGGCGGCGAAGGCGGGATAGGGGGCTGGGGGCGTATTGGCCCCTTCGGGCGTCTCGGCCCTGGGGGGTCTCGGCCCTGCGGGCGTCTCAGCCCTTCGGGCGTCTCAGCCCTTCGGGGTCTCGGCCCTGCGGGCGGAGAACGCGCGGCGCAGGTCTCCGAGTTCCCGCCGGCGCGCTCAGTCCTCGCGTTCTCGCTCCGCCATCCGGATGACGCAGACCGCGACCGCGATCAGCAGCGCCGCGTCGGCGTCCTCCCGGACGACGTTCACGGCGTACGTGTCCCGGACCCGGAGCCACTGTCGGGAGATGTGGGCGAGGAGTTCGCCGTCGTACTCGACGGTGAACTCCCGGTCCAGGATTCGGCCGCTGACGTCCAGCACGGTGCCGTCGACGAGCGTGACGCGGAAGTGATTGCGCAGCAGCGACAGGCGCTTGCGGCGGACGGACGCGAGCGGGCGGTCGTCCCGCTCGATCGTCATCGTGTCGCGCAGGCTGAACATCTTCTCCCGCAGGACGATCAGCACCTGGCCGCTCGGGTCCTTCAGCTCCAGGGTGTCGCGCAGCCGCAGGGCCTTGCCGTCGACGAGGAAGGCGTGCCGGCCCTGCTCGTCCTCGATCCAGTAGTCGTCGCCGATCGCGAAGATCTTGTCCCGTACGAAGTACTTGTGGGGGTGCGGGGGTCGTCCCCCGGAATAGTGCGCCATGTCATGAGCCGTTCCCGTTCGGTGCGGGCTCTATCTCTGCGCCTGGGCGAAACAGCGGGTGAACGGGTCGGCGGACGCGCTGAGCATCCCCCTCTTTCACCCTCCCGGTCCCCACCCCCACCCCGTACGGCACTCTTGAACCATGAACGATGCAGCCTCGGCGCCCACCCCCGCGCCTGCTCCGCGACGCCGTGCCCGTGTCCGTGCCCCCGAGCTGGTCGGGAAGGGCGGCTGGCTGAACACCGGCGGCAAGGAACTCACTCTCGCTGATCTGCGAGGGAAGTGTGTGATTGTCGACTTCTGGACGTTTTGCTGCATCAACTGCCTGCACGTCCTCGACGAGCTGCGGGAGCTGGAGGAGAAGCACCGGGACACGGTCGTGATCGTGGGGGTGCACTCGCCGAAGTTCGTGCATGAGGCGGAGCATCAGGCTGTCGTGGACGCCGTCGAGCGGTACGAGGTGCAGCACCCCGTCCTTGACGACCCGGAGCTCGCGACGTGGAAGCAGTACGCCGTGCGGGCCTGGCCGACGCTCGTCGTCATCGATCCCGAGGGGTATGTCGTCGCGCAGCACGCGGGCGAGGGGCATGCCAATGCGATTCGGACGCTCGTGGAGGAGCTGGAGGCCGAGCACGAGGCCAAGGGGACGCTGCGGCGGGGGGACGGGCCGTACGTGCCGCCGGAGCCTGTCGCCACGGATCTGCGGTTCCCCGGGAAGGCGGTTCTGCTGCCGTCCGGGAACTTCCTGGTCTCCGACACCACCCGGCACCAGCTCGTCGAGCTCGCCGCCGACGGCGAGAGCGTCGTGCGGCGGATCGGGGAGGGCGAGTTCCGCGAGCCGCAGGGGCTCGCGCTGCTGCCGGACGGGAAGGTCGTCGTCGCCGACACCGTCCACCACGCCCTGCGGACGTACGACCCCCGGAGCGGTGCCATCGAGCTGCTCGCCGGCACCGGGAAGCAGTGGTGGCAAGGGTCGCCCACCTCCGGGCCCGCCCTCGACGTCGACCTGTCCTCGCCGTGGGACGTGGCCTGGTGGCAGGGCAAGGTGTGGATCGCCATGGCCGGCGTCCACCAGCTGTGGACGTACGACCCGGAGGCCAAGACCGTTCAGGTCGCCGCCGGCACCACCAACGAGGGGCTTGTCGACGGGCCGGCCGCCGAGGCCTGGTTCGCGCAGCCGTCCGGGCTCGCCGCCGCCGGGGACCGGCTCTGGATCGCCGACTCCGAGACCAGCGCCCTGCGCTGGGTCGACGCCGACGGCGCCGTCCACACCGCCGTCGGCACCGGGCTCTTCGACTTCGGGCACCGCGACGGCGCGGCCGACCAGGCGCTGCTCCAGCACCCGCTCGGTGTGACCGCGCTGCCCGACGGCTCGGTCGCGGTCAGCGACACGTACAACCACGCCCTGCGCCGCTTCGACCCCGCGACCGGTGAGGTCACCACGCTCGCCACGGATCTGCGCGAGCCCAGCGACGCCGTGCTCGTCGGCGACGAGATCGTGGTCGTCGAGTCCGCCCGGCACCGGCTGACCAGGCTCCGGCTGCCCGAGGAGGCCGTCCAGGTCGAGTCGGTCGCGCACCGCACCCAACGGGAGGCCACCGAGGTCGCCCCCGGACGGCTCCGCCTCGACGTCGTCTTCCAGGCCCCGACCGGGCAGAAGCTGGACGAGCGGTACGGGCCCTCCACCCGGCTCCTGGTCTCCTCCACCCCGCCCGAGCTGCTGCTCTCCGGCGAGGGCACCGGCACCGACCTCTTCCGCGAGCTCGACCTGAACCCGGACGTCACCGAGGGCGTGCTGCACGTCTCCGCGATGGCCGCCTCCTGCGACGACGATCCGGCCAACGAATACCCGGCCTGCCATGTCCATCAGCAGGACTGGGGCGTTCCGGTGAGGGTGACGGCGGAGGGCTCGTCCCGCCTGCCGTTGATCCTCGCGGGCATGGACGACGGTCGGTAGCGCCCTACCGCACCACTCCCTGGTTCCTGGACGGGCGGCCCGCCGCCCCGTCCAGGCAACCGGCGACCCACGCCCCCGGGTCGTGCGCAGCCCGGTCGCCGCCCAGCCCGGTCCGTTCCATCTCGGCGCACTCCCCGTCCCGCAGGGCGCGCCACTTGGCGATCCGGACGGCCTGCAGATAGCCGCCCTCGTACGCGATGTCCGTGGCCCACGGCGGACGGTCGTGGTACCGGTCGATCAGCCCCCACGCCACCGCCGTGCCGAACAGCACGACGGCGGCGAGGGACACGGAGAACTTCCCCCGCGACGGACCCTCCCGGCCCTCCCGGCCCCCCTGACTCTCCTGGCTCTCCATGGGGAGAACCGTTTCAGGCAGGGCCTTTCGGAGATGTTTCGCTCAGCCCTCCAGGAACGCCACCAGGGCGTTGGCCAGCAGGTACGGGTCGTCCGCGCCGCACAGTTCGCGGGCGCTGTGCATCGACAGGCAGGCGACGCCGATGTCCACCGTGCTGATGCCGTGGCGGGCCGCGGTGATCGGGCCGATCGTCGTGCCGCAGGGCATGTCGTTGTTGGAGACGAAGGACTGCCACGGCACGCCGGCCTTCTCGCAGGCCGCGGCGAACACGGCGCGGCCGCTGCCGTCGGTGGCGTAGCGCTGGTTGACGTTGACCTTGAGGATCGGGCCGCCGTTGGGACGCGGGTGGTGCGTCGGGTCGTGGCGCTCGCTGTAGTTGGGGTGGACGGCGTGGCCGACGTCGGAGGAGAGGCAGATCGAGCCGGCGAAGGCGCGGGCCTTGTCCTCGTAGCCGCCGCCGCGGGCGTAGACCGAGCGCTCCAGGACGTTGCCGAGCAGCGGGCCCTGGGCGCCGGTGTCGGCCTCGGAGCCGTTCTCCTCGTGGTCGAAGGCGGCGAGGACCGGGATGTACGGCAGGTCCGGCTGCGCGGCCACGGCGATGAGCGCGGCGACGCAGGCGTGCACGGAGATCAGGTTGTCCATGCGCGGGCCGGCCAGCAGCTCGCGGTCGCGGCCCAGGTAGGCGGGGGCCTCGACGGCGTGCACCATCAGGTCCCAGCCGGCCACGTCGTCCGCGTCGACGCCGGCCTCCTCGGCGACGAAGGCGAGCAGGTCGCCGTCGTGCGCGTCGCCGAGGCCCCAGATCGGCTGCATGTGGCGCTGCCGCTCCAGCTTCATGCCCTCGTTGACCTGCCGGTCCAGGTGGATCGCGAGCTGCGGCACGCGCAGCAGCGGGCGGTCCACGTTGACCAGGCGGTGGGAGCCGTCGCGCAGGGTGAGCCGGCCGGCCAGGCCGAGGTCGCGGTCGAGCCAGCTGTTGAGCAGCGGTCCGCCGTAGATCTCGACGGCCGCCTGCCGCCAGCCCTCGCGGCCCATGTCGGGCTGCGGCTTCACACGCAGGTTGGGGGAGTCGGTGTGGGCGCCGACGATCCGGAACGGGGTGTGCGGGGACGCGCCCTCCGGGACGTGCCAGGCGATGAGCGCGCCGCCGCGGATCACGTACTTCCCGCCCGTCGTCCCGTCCCAGGCGGCGGTCTCCTCGACCTGGCGGAAGCCGGCCTTCTCCAGCCGCTCGGCGGCGTTGGCCACGGCGTGGTACGGCGACGGGGACGCCGCGAGGAAGGTCATGAGGTCATCGGTGTGGCCGCGGTCGAACGGAGAAGTCGCCGGGCTGGAGGGTGCGCTACTCATGACGTTCACCTTACGCAGTCTCGAATTGTGGACGCGGGGCCGTACCGAGGGGCCGAAATCCCCCTGCGCACAGGCCCCGAACCCCGGACGACGACGCTCTGGAGCCGCCTGCGGCAGAGCCCCGAGCCCCTACGACAGAACGGCCCGCTCCCCTCCCCGGGAGCGAGCCGTTCCGGTCCGACGGACGGGGCGCGTACTAGAACGCGGCCTCGTCCAGGTCCATCAGCGAGCCGTCGACGCCCTCGGCGAGCGCGCGCTCGGCGGAGACGCCGGGCAGGACGTTGGCGGCGAAGAACTTCGCGGCCGCGATCTTGCCCTGGTAGAACGCGACGTCCTTGGCGTTGGCGCCCTCGGCCAGCTTCTCGGCGGCGACGGCCGCGCCGCGCAGCAGCAGGTAGCCGACGACCACGTCGCCGGAGGCGAGCAGCAGGCGGGTGGTGTTGAGGCCGACCTTGTAGATGTTCTTGACGTCCTCGCCGGTGGCGGTGAGGTCGGTGATCATCGTGCCGACGATGCTCTCCAGGTCGACGGCGGCCTTGGCCAGCGCGTCGCGGGCGCCGGCCAGCTCCTCGCCGCCGGTGCCGACCGCGAGGAACTTCTTGATCTCCTCGGACAGCGCGTTCAGGGACGCGCCCTGGTCGCGGACGATCTTGCGGAAGAAGAAGTCCTGGCCCTGGATGGCCGTGGTGCCCTCGTAGAGGGTGTCGATCTTGGCGTCCCGGATGTACTGCTCGATCGGGTACTCCTGCAGGAAGCCGGAGCCGCCGAAGGTCTGCAGCGACTGGGCGAGCTGCTCGTAGCCCTTCTCGGAGCCGTAGCCCTTGACGATCGGCAGCAGCAGGTCGTTCAGGCCGTGCAGGGCCTTCGCGTCCTCGCCCGCCGCCTCCTTGATCTGGATCTCGTCCTGCACGGAGGCCGTGTAGAGGACGAGGGAGCGCATGCCCTCGGCGTACGCCTTCTGCGTCATCAGCGAGCGGCGGACGTCGGGGTGGTGCGTGATGGTGACCTTGGGCGCGGCCTTGTCCATGAAGTTCGCCAGGTCGGTGCCCTGGACGCGCTCCTTGGCGTACTCAAGGGCGTTGAGGTAGCCCGTCGAGAGGGTGGAGATCGCCTTCGTGCCGACCATCATGCGGGCGAACTCGATGATGAGGAACATCTGGCGGATGCCGTCGTGCTTGTCGCCGATGAGCCAGCCCTTGGCGGGGTGCTTGTCGCCGAAGGTCATCTCGCACGTGTTGGAGGCCTTGAGGCCCATCTTGTGCTCGACGTTGGTGGCGTACGCGCCGTTGCGCGCGCCCAGCTCGCCGGTCTCCCAGTCGAACTCGAACTTCGGGACGAGGAAGAGGGAGAGGCCCTTGGTGCCGGGGCCGGCGCCCTCGGGGCGGGCGAGGACGTAGTGGAGGATGTTCTCCTCCATGTCGTGCTCACCGGACGTGATGAAGCGCTTGACGCCCTCGATGTGCCAGGAGCCGTCCTCCTGCTGGATCGCCTTCGTGCGGCCGGCGCCGACGTCCGAGCCCGCGTCGGGCTCGGTGAGGACCATGGTGGAGCCCCAGCGCTTCTCGACCGCGATCTGGGCGACCTTCTTCTGCGCCTCGTTGCCCTCGTTGTAGAGGATGCCGGCGAACGCCGGGCCGGAGGAGTACATCCAGATGGCCGGGTTCGAGCCGAGCAGCAGCTCTGCGTAGGACCAGATCAGGGAGCGCGGGGCGACCGTGCCGCCGATCTCCTCGGGGATGCCCAGACGCCAGTACTCGGACTCCATGAAGGCGTTGTACGACTTCTTGAACGTGGCCGGCACCGGGGCGGTGTTGGTCTCCGGGTCGAAGACCGGCGGGTTGCGGTCGGCGTCGGCGAAGGACTCGGCCAGCTCGTTCTCGGCGAGACGGCGGATCTCGTCGAGGATGCTCTTGGCGGTCTCGACGTCCATCTCCTCGAACGGCCCGGAGCCGTACACCTTGTCGCGGCCGAGGACCTCGAAGAGGTTGAACTCGATGTCGCGGAGATTCGACTTGTAGTGCCCCATGGCGACGGCTCCGTAAGGCTCGGGGAGGGAGGTTCCTCGTACACGTACCGGCAAGTAGCAAAACGCTCTCTCCGATGATGCTACCCACCGGTAATAAGAGCAACCCCTCTCGGGACATCTGTGACGCAGTAGGCTCGCCCCCATGTACGGCTACGAGCAGAATCCGGGTGCCCAGCAGCAGTACGCCCCGCCTCCGCAGCCCGGGATGCAGCCGGGAATGCAGGCCGGGATGGCGGGCGGGATGCAGGGCGGTTACGGGCAGCAGCCCCCGCTCTACCCGGAGCCGTCGCCGCCCTCGCTGGCCGACGCCGTGCGGGCCTTCACGACCGGATCGCTGGCCGCCGAGGACTTCCAGCAGATCTTCGCGAGCTCCAAGGTGTACTGCCCGCGCGGTGACACCCCGGGCTTCCTGGCGCTGCACAACACCCAGCAGCCGGTGATCCCGATGTTCACCTCGCTGAAGGAGCTGCGCCGGTACGCCGGCAAGGAGTCGAAGTACTTCGTGATCACCGGGGCCGAGGTGATCGACCTGCTGCCGACCGGGTACGGCTTCGTCCTCGACATGGAGGGCGACCACCGGATGGTCTTCGACGCGAAGGCCGTGGAGCAGATGGTCGACTTCGCGATGCGGCGGATGTACGGCTGACGCAGGCTGGCAGCGAGGGAGAGCGCCCGGGAGGAATTCCTCCCGGGCGTTCCGCGTTCCGGGTGGCAGGAAGTTCATTGTTCAACTAAACTGGTCGCACAAGGAGGCCCACCATGCCCGCTGTGACTGTGGAGAACCCGCTCACCCTGCCGCGCGTCGCCGCGCCGGCCGATGCCGCGCCGCGTCCCGTCCTCGCCGTGACCACGGCGCCGTCCGGCTTCGAGGGGGAGGGCTTCCCGGTGCGACGCGCGTTCGCCGGGATCAACTACCGGTACCTCGACCCGTTCATCATGATGGACCAGATGGGCGAGGTGGACTACGGCCCGGGCGAGCCCAAGGGCACCCCGTGGCACCCGCACCGCGGCTTCGAGACCGTGACGTACATCATCGACGGCACCTTCGACCACCAGGACTCCAACGGCGGCGGCGGCACCATCACCAACGGCGACACCCAGTGGATGACGGCCGGCAGCGGCCTGCTGCACATCGAGGCCCCGCCGGAGTCCCTCGTCATCAGTGGCGGGCTCTTCCACGGGCTCCAGCTGTGGGTGAACCTGCCGGCCAGCGACAAGATGATGACCCCGCGGTACCAGGACATCCGCGGCGGCCAGGTCCAGCTGCTCACCTCCCCCGACGGCGGCGCGCTGTTCCGCGTCATCGCGGGCGAGCTCGACGGGCACGCCGGACCGGGCATCACGCACACGCCGATCACGATGGTCCACGCGACGCTGCGGCCCGGGGCCGAGGTCACGATGCCGTGGCGCGAGGACTTCAACGGCCTCGTGTACGTGCTCGCCGGCCGCGGCGCGGTCGGCGCGGAGCGGCGGCCGATCCACATGGGCCAGACCGCGGTCTTCGGCGACGGAGGCTCGCTGACCGTCCGCGCGGACGAGAAGCAGGACGGGCACGCGCCGGACCTGGAGGTCGTGCTCCTCGGCGGCCGGCCGATCCGTGAGCCGATGGCGCACTACGGCCCGTTCGTGATGAACACCCAGGCCGAACTCCGCCAGGCCTTCGAGGACTTCCAGGCGGGCCGGCTCGGCACGATCCCGGCGGTTCACGGGATGGGCGAGTAGCCGGTACGAGTACAGGGTCGCCGCCCGGGATCGCCCGTACGGCGACGAGGTCGCCCGGCTGACGAGTCGTCACCCGGGCGGCCCCGCAGCGCAGGACGGCGCGCCCGGCGGCGTGGTCCGGTGGAGGGGTGCAGACGACGACACCGCTCCTTCCCGAGGCAGCCCGCCGCGTCGCCGCCTGGTGCGTGGTGTTCCTGCTGGTCGCGGGGGTCACCGCGGTCGGGATCTGGCTCTGCGTCGCCTTCAAGACCGCCGTCACGCCCGTTCTGCTCGCGCTGCTGGGCACCGCGCTGCTCGGGCCGCTCTACCGGCGGCTGCTGCGGATGAAGGTGCAGAAGTCCCTCGCCGCCGCGCTGACCTGCGTCGCCGTCCTCGCCGTCGTCGGCGGGGCCACGTACATCGTCGTCATGGCGCTGGTCGACACCGGCGACCAGATCGTCGCCTCGCTGCGCCGCGCCGCCGAGGACATCGCCGACCACCTGGGCGCGGCCGGCACCTCACTGGACGACCTCGCCGCGAACGCCAAGGACCTCCTCGCGAAGTTCGGCGGCACGGCGGCCTCCGGGGTGATCTCCGGGCTGAGCGTGGTCGGCGAGGTGCTCGCCACCGCCGTCCTCGCCCTGCTGCTGATCTTCTTCTTCCTGCGCGACTCCGACCGGGCCGTCGGGACCCTGCGCGCGCTCGTCCCGCGCAGCGTCGGCGACGTGGTCGAGGCCATGGGCCGGCGGGCCTTCGAGGCCGTCGAGGGCTTCATGCGCGGGACGACGTTCGTCGCACTCGTCGACGCGGTCCTGATCGGCGTCGGCCTGCTGGTCCTGGACGTCCCCGGCGCGATCGGGCTCGCCGCGCTGGTCTTCGTCACCGCGTACATCCCGTACCTCGGCGCGTTCCTGTCCGGCGCGGTCGCCGTGCTCGTCGCGCTGGCCGACCGGGGGGCGGTCATCGCGCTGTGGGTGCTCGGCGTGGTGCTCGCCGTGCAGGTCCTGGAGGGCCATGTGCTCCAGCCGATGGTGCAGAGCCGGACCGTGCAGATGCACCCGGCCGTGGTCATGCTCGCGATCACGGCGGGCGCATCCGTCGCCGGGGTCCTCGGCATGCTGCTCGCCGTCCCCCTGACGGCCGCCTTCTTCGGCGTGATCGGCGAGCTGCGCGGCCGGTACGGGACGCCGCCCCGGGAGCCGCCGCCGGACACGGCCTAGGTCGCCGCAGCGCTCAGGTCGCCGCAGGCATCCCGCCCGGCTCGAAGGTCTTCAGCATCTGCTCCAGGGCTGCCTGGTCCGGGCCCACGAACGGGTCCGCGCCCGGCGCCATGGTGATCGTGTCGAGCATGCGATGGGTCATCCGCACGGCGGGCGGCAGATGCGTGCTGAGCATGATCTCCGCGCTCATCTCCCGCAGCGGCGCGATCCACGCCCGGTACTTCCCCTCGTCCACCATGTGCACCCACGGGCTGTCCAGCGTCGCCCAGAGCAGCTGCGAGGACCGCAGGTCGTCCGGCTTGAGGTCGTTCGCGTGCCCGCTCTCGGCGAGCTCCTGCGTCGGCATGGGGCCTCCGAAGCAGTCGGAGCTGAAGCAGATCCGGGTCCTGTCGTCGTAGAAGCCGACGGTCGCCGGGTTGTCGAACAGCGGCGGCCGGAAGGCGTGCAGCACGCGGTCGCCGACGTCCAGGGACTGACCGGGGTTGACGAAGTACACCCGGTCCATGGGCAGCGGGCGCTCGGTGGTCATGATTCCGGCCCCGATGAACGTGGTCACCACGCGCGCCTCGGGCGCCGCGGCGAGCAGGTCGAAGATCCCGCCCGTGTGGTCGCGGTCGGGGTGGGTGAGCCAGATCCACCGGACCTCGGCAGGGTCGATCACCGAGCCGAGCGTGGCCATGAAGTCCCGGTCGGGGAGGGACAGGCCGGTGTCGACGACGACGGGCTCGCGGGCGGCGATGACGTACGCGTTGATGGGGAGGTGCCCGATCCCGGGTATTTCGAGGCTGTCGGCCATGACGGTGGTGTCGCTGCCGACCTTGTGGATGTCCATGGCGTACTCCGTGCTCCCCCCGACGGCCGTACCCCACCAGTCTCCCCCGCCGTACGCGACCCCGCACCGGCAGCCGCCCCTGGGCCCGCCCGAACGCGGCCTGCGCTCAGCAGCCCTGCCCCGACGCCGGCTCGTGCAGCTCGAACCAGATCGACTTGCCCTCGCCGCGCGGGTCCACGCCCCAGGCGTGCGCCAGCATCTCCATCAGCAGCAGGCCGCGCCCGGAGGACGCCATCTCGCCCGGGTGCCGTTTGTGCGGCAGCTCGTCGCTGGCGTCCGAGACCTCCACGCGCAGGCGGCGGTGGTCCTCGGCGCAGACCACCTCGGCGACCAGGAGCGCGTCCCCGTCGGTGTGGATGAGTACGTTGGTGACCATCTCGGAGACCATCAGGACCGCCGCGTCGACCTGGTCCTCGTCCGTCCAGTCGTGCAGCAGCCGGCGCACCTGCCGGCGCGCGTCCGCGATCCGCTCCGACTCGGCCTGGGCGACGGTCATGACGGTGCGGCGCGGGGCCGGGAGCACCCGCGGGCCGCCGGACCGGGAGAGCAGCAGGACGGCGATGTCGTCCTCGCGGCGGTCGGCGAGCGGGCCGGTGGTGTGGTGCGAGCCGGGGCCGTGTACGGCCTCGACGAGCTGGTCCGCGAGCTCCTCCAGGGACTCCCCGTCGTGCTGCTCCAGGAGCGTGCGGATCCGGTCCCAGCCGCTGTCCAGGTCGTGGCCGCCGGTCTCCAGGAGCCCGTCGGTGCAGACCATCAGGGTCTCGCCGGGGTCCAGGCGCAGCCGGGTGGTCGGGTAGTCGCTGTCCGGGTCGATGCCGAGCGGAAGCCCGCCCGCGGTGGGCTGCAGCAGGACCGTTCCGTCGGAGGTCCGTACGGCCGGCTCGGGGTGCCCGGCCCGCGCGATGTCCAGGGTCCCGGTCTCCGGGTCGACCTCCAGGTACAGGCAGGTCGCGAACCGGGGGCCGCCGAGGTCGTCGGAGCCGTCGGTGATCCCGTGCAGGAACCGTGAGGCGCGGGAGAGCACGGCGTCGGGGCGATGGCCCTCGGAGGCGTACGCGCGCAGGGCGATCCGCAGCTGGCCCATCAGCCCGGCGGCGCGCACGTCGTGGCCCTGGACGTCGCCGATGACCAGGGCGATGCGTCCGCCGGGGAGCTGGATCATGTCGTACCAGTCCCCGCCGATCTCCAGGCCGCCGCCGGTCGGCACGTACCGGGCGGCCACCGCGAGCCCCGGGATGCCGGGCCCGAGGGCGGGCATCATCGTCCGCTGCAGCCCCAGCGACAGCTCGCGCTCGGACTCGGCGACGCCGGCCCGGGCGAGGGCCTGGGCGAGCATCCGGGCGACGGTGGTGAGGACGGAGCGCTCGTCCGGGGTGAAGGCCACCGGGTGCTTGAACGCGGCCATCCAGGCGCCCATGGTGCGGCCGGCGACGATCAGCGGCAGGAAGGCCCAGGACTCCCGCGAGAATCGTTTCGCCAGCGGCCAGGTGGTCGGGAAGCGCCGCTTGTACTCCTCCGGCGAGGGCAGGTAGATCGCCCGCCCGGTGCGGGCCGCCTCGGCGGCCGGGTAGTCGGTGCCCAGGGACATCTCGGTGAACGGGCCCTCGTCGCCCTCGCTGTGCCCGTGGTGGCCGATGACGGTCAGCCGGTCGCCCGCCACGCCGAAGACCGCGAGCCCGTCCGGCGAGAAGCCCGGCATGGACAGCGAGGCGGCCACCCGCAGCACCTCGGCGGTGGACCGGGCCTCGGCCAGGGCCCGCCCCGCGTCGAGCAGGAACGCCTCGCGGGAGCGCCGCCAGTCGCCGGTGACGGGGGTGCGGGCGGCGGTGCCGGGCTGGGGCTCGGCGACCTCCTGGAGGGTGCCGACGAGCTGGTAGTCCCCGCCCTCGATCAGCGGCTTGGAGCGGCTGCGCACGGTACGGATCACCCGTCCGTCCGGGTCCGTGATCCGCAGCCGGGCCTCGGCGAGGGTGCCCTCGGCGACGGCGAGGTTCACCACGCCGTCGATCTCGTTCCAGTCGATCGGGTGGAACCGGGAGCGGACGGCGGCCTCGGTGAGCCGGGCGGGCTCGGCGGGCAGGCCGAGCAGCCGGGCGGCCTCCGCGTCGAGGGTGACGATCCCGGTCGCGTTGTCCCAGCGCCACAGGCCGGTCGCTATCGCGGCCAGGATGTCCTCGGTGCGCATTGCCCCACTTTATGAATATCGGGCTGCAGGTCGCCACTGAGAGTATTCGATAAGCGATCTTGGGTCGCCCGGTACCCTTGACGGGCCTGGATACGTCCGGGCATCCCACCGATTCCGAAGACTGGATGAACGACGATGCATCGGTACAGGTCCCACACCTGCGGCGAGCTCCGCGCCTCTGACGTCGGCAGCGACGTCCGGCTGAGCGGCTGGCTGCACAATCGGCGCGACCTGGGCGGCATCCTCTTCATCGATCTGCGCGACCACTACGGCATCACGCAGCTCGTCGCCCGGCCCGGCACCAAGGCCGCCGAGGTGCTCGACAAGCTGACCAAGGAGACCGTCGTCCGCGTCGACGGCAAGGTCGTCTCCCGCGGTGCCGACAACGTCAACCCGGAGCTCGCGACCGGCGAGATCGAGATCGAGGCCGCCGAGGTCGAGGTCCTGGGCGCGGCCAAGCAGATCCCCTTCACCATCAACGCCGACGACGGCGTCAACGAGGAGCGGCGCCTGGAGTACCGCTTCCTCGACCTGCGCCGCGAGCGCATGCACAAGAACATCATGCTGCGTACGGCGGTGATCTCCGCGATCCGTCACAAGATGACGGCGCTGGGCTTCAACGAGATGGCGACCCCGATCCTGTCGGCGACCTCTCCCGAGGGCGCCCGCGACTTCGTGGTCCCCTCCCGGCTGAACCCGGGCAAGTTCTACGCCCTCCCCCAGGCGCCGCAGCAGTTCAAGCAGCTGCTGATGATCTCCGGCTTCGACCGGTACTTCCAGATCGCGCCCTGCTTCCGCGACGAGGACGCCCGCGCCGACCGTTCGCCGGGCGAGTTCTACCAGCTCGACGTCGAGATGAGCTTCGTCGAGCAGGAGGACGTCTTCCAGCCGATCGAGAAGCTCATGACCGAGATCTTCGAGGAGTTCGGC
>NZ_DATCVQ010000178.1:0-1897 GCF_036566765.1 Streptomyces sp. | reverse complement strand
AGCCGAGCCGAACGCGGACTGGCCGGAATCGGCGACGACTACCGCGCCAGCATCGCCGAGGCCCTCGGCACCACCCCCGAATCCCTGTTCACCGACCCGGAGTCCCTGTGCCCGCCTGCGGAACCTGCAACGGACGGGGCCACATCCCCAACCCCAGCGATAGCGGGGGAGAGCCGATCTCCTGCCCAGCGTGCGAAGGGACCGGCGGCGTCGGCCCACGAGGGGAGCCACGGCAATGAGTGAGCTGCAACTCCTGCGGTTCGACGAGACCGCCGATGCCGGGACGATCCATTACCCAGAGACCGGCCAGTCCCTCCGCTGGGTGCGGGTGGACGGCACGGTCTGGATGCACTTCGCCGACCTCTGCAAGGGCACCGGCCACGGCAACCCCCGAACGGCCATCCACCTGATCGAAGATGAAGACAAGCGCAAGCTCAACATGCGCGAAGTTTTCGCAGGTCAGCCCGCCGTACAAAACTGGACGGCCGGTCCGACCAGCGGAAACGCGGAGGCGTGGTTCGTCAGCAAGGACGGCTTCGCCACTCTCGGCCTGGCTGGGCGCGGTGACGGGCCCCGCATGTTCCGCCGCTGGGTCGTCAAGGTCGTCATCCCGCAGTTCCGTCGCGGTGAGGTGGCCAAGAAGCCCGCGTCCGGCATCGCCTTGCTGGAGGAGATGGTCGCCGAGCTGCGTGCGCAGCACGAGCGGACCGCCGTCCTTGAAGCGAAGGTCGAGGCGATCGAGGGACGGCACGACTGGTTCACCGCGCTCGGCTACGCCAAGCTCACCGACCGGCCGACCGACCGACCGTACCTGATCAAGGTCGGCACCCGCGCGGGCCGCATCCTCCGGGAGCGTGGCGAGCAGCCGGTGAAGCGCCAGGACGCCACGTTCGGCGCCGTCAACACCTACCCGTCCGACGTGCTTGAGCAGGCGTTCGAGCAGGTGAAGCGCTGATGATCACCCCGACTCCGCGCATCTGCCGCACGCCCGACGAGGCGTTCGCCGCCGGCCAGGCCGACGCCAAGCACCACCGGCCCCTGTCGCCCGCCGAGATCACCCGCCTGGTCGCGCTGCTGCGGCCCTACCGGGACGACCTGCTGCGCGAGCGCAAGACCGCCTGAGACGTAAGGCGGCCCCCGTCGCGCACACGACGAGGGCCAGGTGCGAGAGGAACTCGCGCCCCCATCGTATCGAGAGGAACCGAAGTGAACGAGAAGACCTACCCGGAGCCTGGTAGCGAGATCCCCGACCAGCCCGGCTATGTCGTGGGCAAGTGCGGCCACCGGATCGCGACCAGCGAGTGGCGCGCCGGGTTCCGGACCTGCGAGCGCTGCCCCGCCGAGCAGGACGGGGGAGGCAAGGCGACCACCCCCACCACCCATCTGGACGCGGCCCGCGTCCTGACCGGGATCATCCGCCGCGCCGAAGAGGCCGGCCTGCCGCTCCTGCACTGGAGCCTGCACCCCCACACCACCAACCTGTCCGCGTCCCCGTACGTCAGGGACGACGACGAGACCCAGAGCGCCACCATGGCGGCGTGGGCCGCGCACCTCGGCGTTGAGGTCGAGACCGAGCGGCACGCGTCCTACACCGGGGCCGAGATCGAGACGGTGATCGACGGTGTCCGCGTCAAGATCTGGGCGCACGTCGACCGGTCCGCCGCCTACGGCCAGGCCGGGGGTGCGTGATGGATGCCCTGATCATGCTCGTCGCCGTCGCGGCCGTCCTGACCTTCACCCTGTCGGCCCGCCCCACGGTCGCGGCCCTCGGCGGGCTGGCCGCCACGTTCGCGTGGCTGGTCGCGTTCTCTGCCGCTGTCCGGGAGCACTGGCTGATGGCGGCGGGGTGCCTGGTGATGGCCGGGTGGTGCGCCGCGTACGCGTTCCAGTCGGGGCG
>NZ_DATCVQ010000177.1:0-33141 GCF_036566765.1 Streptomyces sp. | reverse complement strand
GCTCCGCACCGAAGCTCTGTGCGCAGCTCCGCACTGATCAGGGCAGCACTGCACTACCGTAGGCTGATCATCAGGACGTCGACGGGACACCAGCATGCCGCCCAAGCAACAACGCGGAGAAGTCACCGTCGACCGGCTGCTGACCACCGCCCTGCAGGTGTACGCCACTTCCGGTCAGCAGGGGTTCACCGTGAACGCGGTCACGGCAGCGAGCGGCGTCAGCCTGGGCAGCCTCTACCACCACTTCGGCAGCTTCGACGGGCTCGCCGCCGGCCTCTACATCCGCTGCCTCGGGCAGCTGGGCGACGAGGTGTTCACGTCGCTGAGCCGTACGCGCACTCTGCGGACCGGCGTCCGCGCGCTCGTCCAGGGGTACCTTCGGTTCACCGTGGAGCACCGGGACGCCGCACTCTTCCTGCACGCCTCGGCCTACTCCGGCTACCTCGCCACGCACGCGGAGGAGATCCGCGCGTTCAAGGCGATGAAGTTCGGGGCGATCGCGCAGTGGCTGGGTCCGCGCATCGAGGCCGGCGAGATCGCGGCCCTGCCGCCGTCCGTGATCGAGGTGCTCGTCATGGGCCCGATCGAGGAGACCGCGCGGCGCTGGCTGTCCAGCACGTACGACATCGATCTGAACCAGGCCGCGCGCATTCTCCCGGACCGCATTCTGCGCTCCCTCGAGCCCTGAAAGAAATAGAGAATCCTTCTAGAAATCGCCTCACCCGCGTCAACCTTCCTACCCCACACTGGACTTGACTTGGTGTCCAACAGGGGAGGCGGCGGAATGACGAAGGTCGGGCGCGCTACAGGATGGGCGGCAGCGCTCCTCGCCGCGCTGGTGGTCGGCGGCACGCCGACTCCGGTGGCGGCATCAGAGGCGCGGGGGGCGACCTCCCCCGGACTGACCTCATGCCCGGAGCCGGCGCGCGTGAACGTCTTCCGGGAGGGCGGCGTTCCGCTGCTGGACTGGCGGGAGAACCTGGAGTTCGACGGGCACGGCACGCTCTGGGTCTCGCACATCACCGGACACCGGGTCGAGGGGTACGCGCCGGACGGCACGCTCAAGGCGTCCTTCCCGCTGAACGGCCCCGGCGGCATCCGGCGCGGCCCGGACGGGTTCATGTACGTCAACTACGGGGTGAACCCGTTGACTTCGGCGCTCGGTGGAGGCATCGCCCGCTTCGACCCGGCGGCAGCGAACCCTCGGCCCGAGACGTTCGTGACCGGTCTCTCCGGCATCAACGGCCTCGCGGTCGACGCCGCCGGCAACTTCTACGTGAGCCGCGAACTGGCCACCGGCATCGTCAAGATCCGCCCGGACGGCACGAAGGACGAGGCCTGGACGCGGGCAGCGGCGGTGTTCGGCTCCAACGGCCTGGAGGTCGTGGGCGATCAGCTGTACGCGAGCGTGATCACGAGCACCTCGTCCCCGGTCGTAAGCATCCCGCTCGCGGACCCGGCGGCCCGCCGAACGGTTACCGAGCTCAGCCCGAACCCCTTCGACGCCAAGGTCCTCGACGACCTCACGACCTTCGGCGGCGACCTGGTCGTCGCGTCCTTCCGGGACGGCGAACTCGTGCGCGTGGACCCGGAGACCGGCCGATCGTGCGTGCTGGCGACCGGCCTGCGGATGCCGTGCAGCGTCCGCGTCCCGCGCGGCTTCGGCGACCACGATCCGCTCCGGGAGCTGTTCGTGACCGAGGCGTCCGGCCGCATCGTGCGCGTGACCGTCGGCTGACCCGAGGAGGCGGCTGCGGGTGACGGGGCGTCAGGCCGGTCGGGGGCGTGGGCCAAGGCAGGCGGTCACTGCAGGACGCTCACGGGCCGGTGCTCCACCGAAGCGGTGCAGCGGTATATCTGCAGGTTGCTCGCCCGGCCGACGGTGATCATCGTGGGCTCCTGCTGCTGTGGATACACCGAGACGTCGGACGCCCCCGGCGCACTGTCCTCGACGGGGCGCCAGTCGCCTTCGCCGTCCCACTCGCCGCTCGCCACGGTCAGCAGGGGCCGGACCTCGCCGCCGCAGTCGGGGCACTCCATGGGCCACGGGTCGCAGAAGCTCCACGGGCCCCAGCCGCCCAGCTTCCAGCCGTGCACGACCGAGAGCCCGAAGTGGTACGCGTGCTCGAGCCCTTCGGCGGCCTCCCACCCCTCGATACGGGCGACGAGCTCCTCGGGCAGTTCGAGCGGCGCGGGGTACTCGGTCAGCGCCTCGGGGTGCAGGACGCACGGGGCGGGCAGGTGGTTGTCGTCCCCGATCACGTCCGGCTCCGGAGCCTCGGCCAGGACCGGCCCGACCTGGGACGCCGTGCGCCAGAACAGGCGGACGTCGGGAATCGCGTCCTCCCCGTGCTCGAACGGGCACCAGAGCACCTGGAGCAGATCCGTGCCGTCCGGACCGGGCCAGAGGTCAGCCCCCGCCCCGGCCTCCGGCAGGTCACGGGCGTACAGCTGGAGCACGGCCAGCAGCGGCACCGGACCGTCCTGCGCGAGCCGCCGCCCCGTGTACCCGACGCGGTCGACGGCCTCGCGCTCCTGGGGCGTCAGGGACAGCCGCCCGTCACGCGAGCGTCCCCAGCCCGCCGTCAGCACGCTCCGGCACGCTCTGACCTCGGCGGGCACGTAGCCGACATGCCACGGGCCGGCGTGCTCAGGGCAGGTCGGCCAGGGCTCGTCCGCCGGCCACAGCAGCGGTCCCCCGACCGAACTGGCGTCGGCGGTCGGGGCCCCGGGCCGCGGATGCAGGCGCACGGTGGTGCGGGCGAGCGGCGCGAGCTCGGGGAAGATTCGGGCGATGTCGACCGCGCGGGCGGGTGTCGTACGAGCCATGACGTCAGCCTAAGGAGCCCCTCGGACAGTCCCGTCCGGCGACCTCGCCTTGGGCCGTTCGGCGGCCCGGTACGGCGCTTCGACGCGGCGTCCGTTCGGGGGCTGTGGCACAGTGCGCGCCTGCACGGGCCATGGGCACGAGGACGGGCAGGCGCGAGGGGCCCTGTGTCGCGGCGATGCGCATTCCTCGTGGGTTCCGCTCGGGTCGACGGCGCGCCGTGTCGCCTCCCTGCGTTCACCCGACCGGCCGACAGTCCGTGATCCGGCCGCACACCACCCGAACAGCCCCGCACCGGGCGTGCGTCGGGCGTGGGCCCGGTGCACTGGAGGGGTCAGCGTCCGCCGATCTCGGAGACGGCCATGTACGAAATGCACGTCGGCACTGCCCCGCCGGACGGAACCCTCGTCTGGCACATCGCCGCGAAGGACCGCGCGACGGCCCTGTGCGGTCAGACCATCCACAAGGAGCCCTCCGCCGACCGCGACAACACCGACCTGCACTGCGCGCCCTGCATGAGCTCCTTCCAGGAGCTACTGGACCAGCGCGCGTGATCCGCCGGTCGTCCCGCTGGTTATCCTGTGACCTGCGCTGACGTCGGGTCGGCGCCCCTCGCGAGGATGGACCGTGCGCCCCGGCCGCACGGCAGGAGACGGAGAGCCCGATGGACGCCCAGCATTTCGAGCGGATCACCGCGTTCATCGAGGCGCGGCTCACCCCGATCTTCGACCCCGCCAACGGCGACCACGGTTTCGGGATGGACGACACGTCGCGCGCCCTGCGCGCGCTGCGGAACGCCGTCGCCGCGGCGTCGGCGGTCAAGGGACTCGCCGAGCAGCGGGCGACGGCCGATGCGAAGCTGCGCAGCGTCATCGACCAGGCGCTGGAGCACAACTGGGACGTGCTGCGGGGCATCGCCCGGCAGTGGGAGGACCACGAGGACTTCCGCAAGGAGTTCAAGCGCCACGCCTGGGACTTCGACGTCGAGCCGGTCGCGGCCGGCGCGGAGGGCTGACCTCGGCCCACGACCGGCCTGCCGCGCCGGCCCACCGCGGCGCACTCCCTACGCCCCCGTGAACGCCCCGCCTTTGAGGATCGGCACGGCCTCGGTCGCGTCCAGCTCCGTCGCCACGGCGACGTCGGCGCCGAACCCGTCGCCCGACAGCTCCAGGCCCGACGCGCAGGCCGTCACCGCCTCGACCACGTCGGGCGTCGCCGCGAACGAGAGTCGGGCCGCCTCCGCCTCGGGGGAGAGCGGTCCCGTCCTCGCCGCTTGCAGGGCGGACACGATCGCGCCCGCGCCCAGCAGGTCCTCAAGGGCGGGCCGGAGCGAGCCGTCCGGCCACCGCTCCCCCGCGGCGATCACGGCGACGGGCCGCGCCGAGGTCCCGTACCCCTGCGCGACCAGCCATCCCGCCACCGCCTTCGCGTTGCGCAGGCAGCCGGCGACCACGGTCGCGCCGCCGTCCACCGCCGCCGCCGCGATGGTCGAGCCGTTCGGGGACGGCAGCACCAGCCGGGGCGTGAACGGGGCTTCGCGCAGCGCGGCCGGGGAGAGCGACCACGGGCGGTCCGGGCTCGCCGCGCGGCGGCCGACGGCGAGTTCCGCGTCCATCCGTACGGCGAAGTCCGCCTCGGTGCCGTCCCGCCAGGGGTACGGGAAGACCCGCGTGCCGGCGTCCACCGCCACGGTCACGGACGTGGTGAACGACAGCACGTCGACCACCACGAGGCAGGCGACCCGCGGCGCGAGCGATTGACCGCCCGTCGGCCCCCACTCGAAGCGCACCCCGTACCCCTGCTGCACGAACCCCTCGTCGATCATGCGTCCGAGTCTCGGCCTACACTCCCCCGGTGAGCAAGCAGAACATCGTCCGCCTCGTCGACGGCGAGCGGATACCGGGACTGTCGCGCCCGGCGTTCCTCCGCAACGGCGACCACCACTACCTCGTCCAGCTAGGCGTCTATGCCGACGGTCTGATCGACTGCTGGGGACTGCTCACCCTCGAGGAGTTCGACGCCGACGTGCGGCGCGGCCGGATCGTGACCCGGTTCGAGGAGGGGGCGCGGGCGGCGGTGTACGAGACGGTGGAGTGGGAGTTCGGCACGGTGCTGTCGAACATTCTGACGCCCGAGTCGCTGCTCGCCGAGATCCGCGACGACATCGACGACCTCAACGACCGTCCGGACTCGACCGCCCGGGCCTGGCGCGCCGTGCACGCGTTCCGCGCCGAGCCGACCGAGGAACGTCGGGCGGCGCTGAGGGCCGCGTACGAGGAGATCCCCGAGCACGAGCGGCATGCCGCCCTCGCGGACCACTCCGTCGGGGACGGCCCGCTGCACGACCTGGCCATGGGGATCGGCGCGGACGTGACGCCCGATCAGTACCAGGAGTCCCTGGACTACTTCGACGACGAGTGGGGCGACCCCCGGGAGTTCCTGGCCCGCCCCTGGCGACGGCCCGAGCCCGAGCATCCGACCGTGCTCCTCGACCCCTGGCACCCCGTCTCCGCCCCGCCGCAGCCCCCCGGCCTCGCCGTGCTGCGCAACGAGTGGCCGGCGCCGGTCCGGGTCGGGGACGTCACGTACTCCTCCGTGGCCGAGGCATGGGCGGCGATCGATCCGCCGGCCGAGGCGCGTACGGCGGTGATGGCGGCGCTGCTGCGGGCCAAGTACGACCAGCATCCGGACCTGGCGGAGATCCTGGCCGGCACCGGAACGGCCAGGATCCACTGGCGTGCCTCGTACTGCGACGCCGATGCGGGCTTCTGGGGCTGTGAGGCGGACGGCCGGAACTGGCTGGGCCGCTTGTCGGAGCTGGTCCGCGCCGAACTGAACGTCCACCGAATGGGGTTGTCGCTGTGAGTCGCCGTGAAACCGTGCCGTTGGGCTGGGTCGACTGCCCGTCGGGGGAGCTGGTCGTCATCGACGGCGGGCACCTCGGTCTGTGGAGCGGGGACGGTTCCCCCGCCGCCGTCGACCCCGAGCTGCTCGGCATCCACGATCCGAAGCTGGCGGCCGACGTCGCAGCGGGGTCGGACTTCGTGATCGCCGGGCCGGACGCGGACGCCGCGGCCGTCTCCTTCGACCGTCAGCCCGGTCGGACGATCTACGACATCGCCGCCTCCTGGGGCGCCGGGCTACGGGAGGACTTCGCGGCGCACTGCCGCAAGCACGGCCTGGACGCCCGGCTCGACGAGCTGCCCGGGCGCGTCCCGCACCGCGAGCGCGTGCGCCGGTGCGCGGCGGACTGCGGGGGCGGCTTCCTGCTCCACGGCGTGCCGGTCGTCGCGGTGGGCGGCCTGCCGCGCGACCGTGCGCTGCCAGTGCTGGGGACCGTCGCGGAGGATGACGAGTACGGCTCCTGGGCCGACGTGCACGTCACGGTGAGCGAGGCCCCGGCGGTCCGGTCCGTCGAGCTGGGCGTGATCGGGGTGGACTGGGCGCGGGTGCTCCTCGGGGACGCGGACGCGCTGGGCTCCTGGGAGCACGAGGAGTCGCTGGACGGGCTCGCGGACGTGGCGTTCTGGGGCAGGCACGCCGACGAGGCGGCGGCGGTGTTCGCGGCCCCGGAGCTCGGGGAGCCGGGCGAAGAAGGGGTCCGCGGGTGGCGGGGCCTGGGGCTCGCGGAGGCGCTGGAGACGGGGCGGTCCGTCCTCCGCTGGAAGGCGGAGGACCCGAGCCGCGGACTCGCGGTGGACTTCCGCCCGCATTCGGACCACTGGCGGCTGATGCGCGGGATCCGCGGCTCCGAGGTGGAGGCGACGGACATCGAAGTGGGCGGCGCGCGGGTGTTCGGCGCGATGACCGGGGTCGGCGACGGCTACTTCCCGGTGCGGGCCGACCTCGACGCGGAGGGCGGGCTCGTGGCCGTACGCGTCGTGCTCGCCGAGCCCGAAGGGGACGACGCGCGCTGACGCGCGGGCGTCAGCCCTGTCGTACGGGGGCGTCAGCCCTCCCGTGCGGGGGCGTCAGCCGTGTCGTACGGGGGCGTCACTCCTTCCGTACGACGGCGTCCAGCGCCGGGGCGAGGACGGCGAAGGCGCGGTCGGTCAGTTCGGCGGGGTCGTCGGCGCCGCCGGCGTCGCTCCAGTGCTGGAGCACGGTGTCGAAGGCCGTGAGCGCCATGCCGGCGGCCAGCCGCGGGTAGAGGTCGGTGCCGGCGTCCAAGCGGAGTCGGCCCGCGAGTTCGTCGGCCAGGTCTTCGCGCCACTGCGCCTGGCGTTCCAGGAAGCGGGCGAGCAGGGCGGGCGTGCGCAGGATGAGCTGCACGACGCGCAGGGCACGGTCGGTGTGCTCGCCGCAGGTGTCGATGGGCACGCGGACGGCGTGCAGCAGCGCGACGGAGGGAGGCTCCTCAGCGGGCCGGTCCGCCAGCGCGGCCCGCATCCCCGTCCCCATCTCGGTCAGGAACTGGACGACGACGTCTTCCTTGGACGCGAAGTACCGGAAGAACGTCCGCTTGGACACGCCCGCGGCGGCCGCGATCTCGTCGACGGTGACCGCGTCGAATCCTTTCAGCGCGAGCAGTTGCAGGGCTGCTTCGGTCAACTCGGTGGAGACCAGGAGGCGTTTGCGCTCGGCCATGGTCACTTCGGGGCGGGTGTTCACCGGCTCATGGTACCTCCGGATGACACTCGTGACACCAAGAAGCACTCTTGACACCGAGTGACATGAAGGGCAACCTATGCCGCATGACACGGCATCAGCACTGGACCGCCGCCCACATCCCCGACCAGACCGACCGGGTGTACGTCGTCACGGGGGCCACCAGCGGCCTCGGCCTGGCGAGCGCCCGGGCGCTCGCCCGACACGGCGCGCACGTGATCCTCGCGGTGCGCGACGAGGAGAAGGGCCGCCGGACGGTTGCGGACATCGCCGCCGGACAGCCCGGGGCGAGCTTGGAGGTTCGGCGGCTCGACCTGGCCGACCTCGACTCGGTACGCGCCTTCGCCGACGGGCTGCGCGCCGACCACGCACGCCTCGACGTGCTCGTGAACAACGCCGGGGTGATGGCGCCGCCGCGCACGCTGAGCGCCCAGGGCCACGAGCTGCAGTTCGCCGCGAACCACCTCGGCCACTTCGCGCTCACCGGGCTCCTGCTCGACCTGCTGAGCGCCGGGCGCGATCCCCGTGTGGTCACGGTCAGTTCGCTCAAGCACCGGCAGGGGCGGCTGAACCTCGACGACCTCGCCGGCGAGCGTGGGTACGTGCCCATGGCGTTCTACAGCCAGTCGAAGCTGGCCAACGCGGTGTTCGGCCACGAGTTGCATCGGCGGCTCACCGAGGCCGGAAGCCCGATCCGCAGCCTCCTCGCCCACCCCGGCTACTCCGCGACCGCCCTGCCGGCTGCCTCGGTCGGCATGGTGAAGATGATGTTCGGCCGTCTCCTCACGCCGCTCGCCCAGTCCCCGGACCAGGGCGCCCTCCCCCAGCTGTACGCCGCCACCGCGCCGGAGGCGCAGAGCGGGCAGTTCTTCGGCCCGAGCGGCCCGGGTGAGCTCCGCGGCGCGCCGCGGCAGGTCGAGTCGGCGCCCCAGGCGACCGACGCGGAGGCGGGCCGCCGGCTGTGGGAGGTGTCGGAGCGCCTGACGGAGGTACGGTTCGCCTTCCCGGGCCGGGACCGGGCGACCGACCGCGTCTAGCAGGGGCCCGGGGCGCTTTCAATTGCCTGCCCGGCAGGAGTCGTTCGCCGCGTCGCGGCCTCCTGCCGGGCAGGGACGCCAGCGCCGTCCTGTTTATATGCTCGCGCCATGATTCCCGCCGCCGCCTCTGTGCACCCGCCCGCGCCCGTGCCCCCGCTCGCCGCCAAGCTCGCCGGGATCGCTTCCTCCCCGGTACGGGAGATCCTCGCGCTCACCGCGCGTCCCGAGGTGATCTCCTTCGCGGGCGGTCTGCCCGCACCCGAGCTGTTCGACGTCGCCGGGCTCCGCGCCGCGTACGACCGGGTGCTCGCCGAGGAACCGCGGCAGGCGCTCCAGTACTCGACCACGGAGGGCGACCCCGGGCTGCGCGCCGCGATCGCGGAGCGGCTCAGCGATCAGGGCTTGCCGACGGAGGCCGACGACCTGCTCGTCACCACCGGCTCGCAGCAGGCCCTCACGCTCATCGCGACGGCGACGCTCGAACCGGGCGACGTGGTCCTGGTCGAGGACCCCTGCTATCTGGCCGCCCTGCAGACCTTCGCGTTCGCCGGGGCGCGCGTGGTGCCGGTGCCGACCGACGACGACGGCATCGTCCCGACCGCGCTGGAGGAGATCGTCGCGCGCGAGCGGCCCAAGCTGCTGTACCTCGTCCCCACCTTCCAGAACCCCACGGGCCGGACGCTCTCGCCGGAACGGCGCACCGCCGTGGCCGAGGCCGCCGCGCGGCACGGGTTCTGGATCGTCGAGGACGACCCGTACGGCGAGCTGCGGTACGACGGGGAGCGGGTGCCCTGGATCGCCGCCTCGCCGGCCGCGGCGGACCGCACCGTCCTGCTGGGCTCCTTCTCCAAGATCCTGGCCCCGGGGCTGCGGCTCGGTCATCTGCGCGCGCCCGCCGGTCTGCGCCGGTCCTGCGTCATCGCCAAGCAGGCGGCCGACCTGCACACCTCGACGATCGACCAGGCGGCCGCCGCGCGCTATCTGCGGGACAGCGACCTCGACGCGCACATCGCGGTCATCCGAAGCGCGTACCGGGAGCGCAGGGACGCCCTGCTCGACGGGCTGCCGGCCTCGCTGCCCGCGGGCAGCGGCTGGAACCATCCGGCGGGTGGGATGTTCGTCTGGGCGACGCTCCCGGACGGCCACGACGCGACGGAGCTGCTGAGGGTCGCGGTCGCCCACGAGGTGGCCTACGTGCCGGGCGCCCCGTTCTTCGCGGGGACGCCCGACCCGCGGGCCATGCGGCTGTCGTTCACCACCCACACGCCCGAGGAGATCCGCGAGGGACTGGCCCGCCTCGCCAAGGCCCTCGGCGGGGCGGGGTGAGCAGGGAGGGGTGAGCAGGGAGGGGTGAGCCGGGAGGGCTGAGCCGGGAGGGGGGAGCCGTCACGTCACCAGGTGGCCGAGCACCGAACTCATCGCCCGCTCCACGGCGCGCAGGGCTGCTTCGGAGCGGTCGACGGCCTCGAAGCCGTGCTCGCCGCCGGGCAGATCGATCACCTCGACGTCGGCAGTGGTCTCCTCGGCCGCGGCCAGGAACTCGGCGACGGTCACGGCGATCTCGGGGCGCTCCCGTTCCACCCGGATCAGCACGATCGGCGGCCGGTCGGCCGCACCGAGTGCGGCGACCGGGTGGAACCGGGGGTCGGTCAGGCCCCAGTTCGGCAGCGGTACGAGGATGGGGTAGCTCGCCGCCACGCAGCGCAGCCACGGCGGGCGCTCGGCGATCCACTCCGCGGAGAGCAGCCCGCCGGCGGAGACGAACCACAGCGCGACCCGGTCCGGGTCCACGCGCGGGTCGGCGCGGACGAGTTCGACCGCGGCGGCGACGTCCTCGGCGGCCTGGGGGTAGGCGCTGATGTCGTGCAGCCGGTGGTCCACGGTCGCGCCGACCGCGCCGAGGCTCGCCGCGTACTGGGCGTAGCCCACGAACGTGGGCCAGTCGCGGGGCGTCGGCTCGACTCCGGCGGGCACGGGGCCGCCGTGCACGAACACCACCGCGGGCCGGGGCCCGTCGGCCTCGGGCAGGTGCAGGTCCACGCGCCCCGTCCGCTCGCGCCGCTGCTCCGGCACGTCGAGGAGGAACGGCTGGAGATGGGGCGGCAGTTCGCCCTCCGTCGGCAACGACACGCGGTGACCGTCGCCCTTGGCGGCGGCGATCAGCACATCGGCGAGCTCGTCCGGGGCGGAGAGCATCGGCCAGTGCCCGGTGGCCAGTTCGAAGAAGGTGACCTCCGGGTCGACCAGCGCCTGAAGCCGGGGGTCGCCGAGCCGCACGAGGGCCTCGACGCTCGCGATGCTCGCCCCGTTGGCGACGCACAGCACGCCGGTGATCGGCAACGCGGCGGCCGCGCCGGTGAGCTGCAGCGGCTGCGTGAGGGTGGATCGCGGCTGCGGCACGGCGAGCCGGGTCAGCCGCTCCAGCGCCGCGTCGCCGACGCCTTCGGTACTCCCCCAACGCTGCCAGCCCTCACGGGAGGTGGGCGCGGGAATCGCCGACGCGCCCCCCGCCAGGGCGTCATGCACGGTCGGATCAGGCACGAGGGCAAGGGCAGAAGCCCCGTCCTGGGCCATCCCGGCATCCACGTACACGACGCGAGCGATCCGCTGGGGCCGGCGGTCGGCGGCCCCGAGGACCGGGTGGATCCCGTAGTCATGACCGACAAGCACGATCTCCGCCTCGTCGACGCGGTCGATGAGCTCCACGACGTCGCGAATGTGCCTCTCCAGATCCGTCCCGGCCCCCGCCGGAGGCCCGTCACCCCCCAGTCCGGTCAACTCGGCCGGATATACGGAGCCCCCCGCCTCCCGCAGCCGCCCGGCCACCTCCCCCCAGACCCAACCCCCCGTGTACGCCCCCGCCACCAGAATGAACGCCGCCATGACCTCTCCTCCCACGCACTCGGCAAGCGGGGCCCGACCGTCTCCGACCGCCCCGCACTCGCCGAACGCTAGGAACTCCCCCTGCGGGAGATTCAAGAGACGGCTCGGCCCGCCTGCCTGCGGGCAGGGGTGATCCTCGGGCGGGGTGGGCGTGTTACTAGGGTGACCCCCATGTCTGCCGCGTTGAGTTCCAGGAAGGCCGCTGCCGCGTTGCGTACCGCGGCTCGTGTGTCTGCCGAGTCGTTGTTGGTGCTTCTGATGGCTGCGGTGGCCCTGTGGGTTGTGGGTCGCATGTGGTCGGTCGTTTGGCCGCTGATCGTGGGGCTGTTCCTTACCACCCTCACCTGGCCGCCCACTCGGATCCTGCGGCGGCACGGATGGCCGCCTGCGTTGGCCGCGGCGGTCGTCACGGTGTCGTTCCTTCTTGCCGTCGCCGGCATCTTCGCGCTCATCGCGGTACCGGTCGCCTCCCAGTCCGGGGAGCTCGCCGACGGCGTGGTCGCAGGGATCCAGAGGCTGCGGGAGTGGGCCGCCGGGCCGCCGCTGAACATCGGCGACGACCAGATCACCGGGGCCTTCGACACGGCGATCGCCCGCGTCCAGGACAGCATCGGCAGCATGGTCAGCGCGGTGGCCGCCGGGGTGGGAACGGTGTTCAGCGGGGTCGTCACGGCCGTGCTCGCGCTCTTCCTGATGTTCTTCTTCCTGAAGGACGGGCCGCGGTTCCTGCCCTGGCTCACCCGTCAGCTTCCCGGTCGGCTCGCCGTCGACGTCCCGATCGTGGCCGCCCGCAGCTGGCACACCCTGGGCGCGTTCGTGCGCAGCCAGGCGTTCGTCGGGCTCCTCGACGCCGTGTTCATCGGTCTCGGACTGTGGATCCTCGATGTTCCGCTGGTGCTCCCCCTGGCCGTGCTGACCTTCGTCTCCGCCTTCGTGCCGATCATCGGAGCGCTGTTCGCCGGCCTGGTCGCGGTCCTCATCGCGCTGGTGTCGAACGGCGTGACCGACGCGCTGATCGTGCTGGCGATCATCGTCGTGGTGCAGCAGCTGGAGGGCAACGTGTTCCAGCCCATGATCCAGAGTCGCGGACTCGGCCTGCACGCGGCCGTCGTCCTGCTGGCGGTGGCGCTCGGCGGCAGCCTGGCGGGCATCGTGGGCAGCCTTCTCGCCGTCCCCGTGGCCGCGCTCATCGCGGTGTTCTGGAACTACCTGCGCGAGCAGCTCGTCGAGCCGCAGGAGGAGCCGGAGCCCGACGAGTCCCCGGTCCCCGCCCCCGTTCCGTCGTAATCCGCCCTGCCGGAGCGAGGGAGGTTCACGCCTTGTCTGCTGATGGCTTCTGGAGCATCGGTGAGCTCGCCGAGCGTTCGGGCGTCACCGTGAAGACCGTTCGGTACTACTCGGAGCGCGGGCTGCTGCCGGAGGCGGGCCGCAGCGCTGGGGGCCATCGGCGGTACGGGCCGGAGGCGCTCGACCGGCTGCGGTTCATCCGGTCGCTGCGCACGCTGGACCTGCCGGTTCCGGACGTGGGGCGGGTGCTGGACGACGAGGGTGCGCTGGAGGACGTCGTCGCGGGGCAGTTGCGGGAGCTCGGCTCGCAACTGGCCGCGCTGCGCTGGCGGGAGGCCGCGCTCCGGCTGGTGCGGGACTGCGCGCCGGAGGAACGCGCCGGGCGGCTGCGGCTGGTCGGCGCGGTGACCACGCCGCCGAGCACCGACGCGCTGGCGCGTTTCTGGCGGCGCTGGCTGCCGCCGCGGCTCCCCGCCCGTGTCGTGTCGACGGTCCTGGAGCAGACCGTGCCCCAGCCGCCCGTGGACCCCGAACCCGGCCAAGTCCTGGCCTTCGCGCGCATGCACGCCTTCGTCTCCGCCCCGTGCGGCGGAGACGACCGCGCGCAGCCCGCCGCGCACCGCACGAGCGGGGGCCATCGGCCGGCCGTGCTGTACGAGGGCCTCGACGAGGCGTACGCGCTGGCGGCACCGCAGCTGCGGGCGGGTCGGGCACCCCGGGAGGGCGAGGCGCTCGACTGCTTCGTCGCCGCGTACGCGCGGTCGAGCGGGACGCGGGACACGCCCGCGTTCCGTCGCGAACTCGGCCGCGTCCTCGATGCCGATCCTCGGATCGACCACTACTGGCAGCTCGCCGCCGAGGTGTTCGGACCGGACCACACCACCGCAGGTGCGGCCCACGACTGGCTGCTCGCCTCCCTGCACTCCCAGCTCGACCCGGCCGCCGCCTGACAGGGAGCGGCTCGATCAGGGCGTGTCGCCGCGCCAGTCCCACCGGCCGGGCTCGCCGATGCGCGGCGCGTACTGGGCGTGGCCGCCCGCTCCGTACGCGCCTATCTCCGTGGGAAGCGCGACGGACTCCTGGAGCTGGCGCTCCGTCCAGCCGGTGACGTCGAGGAGCAGGCCGTCGAGCGGGCCCGCCACCAGCTCGCGGTAGACACGGCCCGGGCGCGGCCCGGGGTCGGGATCGTCATGGTCGGCGCCGTAGACACGCCCTCTCATCAGCTCGTCCATGCCCGTAAGCATCGCAGTCGCCACTGACAACGCCCCGGACCGCGTCAGCCGTCGCAGGCCCGTCGCGGTCCGTCGCGGTCCGTCGTCACACAGTCACCCGGAGCGGTCGCGCGCCCCGTGCGCACATGCCGCCCCGAGGCAGCGGGTATTCATCTGGCACAGGCACCACCGGCGGGAGGCTCGCCATGCACGACCCCCTGGCGCTCGATCGCGACACAGGACCGTCGTCCCACTGGCTGGCAACCGCTCACCGCCGGCCCCGCCCCCGCCTCGACGAGGACCTGACCGTCGACGTGGCGGTCATCGGAGGCGGCATCGCCGGGCTCTGCACGGCCTGGGAGCTGGCGCGGGCGGGCCGGGAGGCAGTGGTCCTCGAAGCGGACCGCATCCTCTCCGGGACCACAGGGTCCACCACCGGCAAGGTCACCGCCCTGCACGGACTGCACTACGAGCGGCTGCGGCAGACGGTCGGCGCGGAGGGCGCGGGGCTGTACGCGGCGGCGCAGCAGGACGCGGTCGAGCGCATCGCCGCGCTCTGCGCCGAGCTGAAGGCGGACGCCGAGCTCGAACAGCGGCCCGCCTTCACGTACGTCACCGAGCCGGGCGGGGTCGCGGAGGTCAAAGCCGAGACCGAAGCGGCCCGGGCAGCCGGGGTCGACGCACGGTTCGTCACCGAGACCGGGCTGCCGTTCCCGGTGGCCGCCGCCGTACGAGTGGACGGGCAGTACCAACTGCACCCGGCCGCCTTCCTGACGGCGCTCGCCGACGCCTTCACCACCGCCGGCGGCCGCGTCTTCGAGCACACCCGAGTCCTCGCCCTGCACGAGCTCGCCCACATCCGCCTGGAGACCGAGGACGGGGTGGTAGTCCATGCCTCGGAGGCCGTCGTAGCCACCGGTTTCCCCGTGTTCGCGCCGACATCCCTGCTCGTCCGGCTGACCCCGCGGCACGAGCTCGTGGTGGCCGCACCCCTCCCACCGGAGGCGGATCCTCAGGGCATGTACCTCACCCCGGAGGACCGGACGCGGTCCGTGCGCACGGCGCCGTACCGCGCGGACCAGCGGCTGCTCGTCGTGACGGGCGAGGCGTTCCGGCCGGGCGCGGGCGACGTCGGCACGCGGTACGACCGCCTGGAGAGCTGGGCGCGCCGGTACTTCCCCGGCTTCGGCGAGGCGGGCGCGCCGCTGCGCTGGGCGGCCCAGGACGTGGAATCCGCCGACCTCGTGCCGTACGTGGGGCATCTGCATCCCGGTACGCAGCACGTGTACGTCGCCACCGGGTTCGGCGGCTGGGGCTTGAGCGGCGGGGCGATGGCCGGACGGCTGCTGACCGCGCATCTCCTCGGCGGGCCCCGGCCGTCGTGGACCGAGCTGTTCGACCCGCGGCGGCCCGCGGCGCTGCGGGAGTACCCGGACCTCGTGCGGTCGCAGAAGGAGGTCGCGGCGCACTACCTGGGCGACCGGCGACGCCTGGAGCGGGCGCAGTCGCTCGCCGAGCTGCCGCCCGGGACCGGGGTGGTGGTCCGTGACCACGGGCAACCGCGGGCGGTCCAGCGGGATCTGTCGGGGGTGCTGCACACGCTGTCGGCCCGCTGTACGCACATGGGGTGCCTGGTGGCGTACAACGAGGCCGAGCAGACGTGGGAGTGCCCCTGCCACGGTTCACGGTTCGCGCCGGACGGGACGGTGCTGCAGGGACCCGCGACCGAGCCCCTGCCGCGCCGCGCCCGCCCGGACGTGTGACCCGGTCCCCCGAGTCACAGGCCGAAGCCCTCCAATACCCAGGCGCTACGACCCCCAGGCCTCGAACTCGTAGATCCGGGCGGCCGGGTCGGTCGTCTGAGTCGGCCGGGTGACCTGGAGGCGGGCGTAGCGAGCCGTGACGGTCACCGGATGGGTCGTGACGGCGGCCGTATTGCCGGTGACGGTGACTGCCGTGGTCCACGGGTCGGCCGTCGAGGCGCGGACCTGAACAGTGAAGTCGCGGGTGTTCCACGAGGCGCTCTCGCCGCCGGCGGCCGCGTGCCGGACGGTGAAGCGGGTGAGCGGGCGGGCGGAACCGAGGTCCACGTCCAGCCACTTGGCGGAGGTCGTGGTGCACCACTTGTCCGCGTTGCCGCCGGAGACGCTGCCGTTGACCGCCTTGGCCGGCGCCTCGGCCGTATTGCACTGTCCGGAGGCGGTGGCGGGGCGGTTCAGGGCGAGGTTGGTCTCCGTGGACGCGGACCAGGTGACGGTGGTCGTGGCGGCCGGTGAGCGGCCGTACTCGGTGGAGACGGCCTCCACGTCGAGGGTGGTGGTGGCCTCGGTGCCGACGCGGTCGAGTCGGGGGACGAAGTAGGCGTCGTTCGGGGTGGCACCGAGGAAGGTGCGGGTGCCGTCCGGGTTGCGGCGGTGGACCTCGTAGTGGTGCACCGAGCCGCCGGCCGACGGGGTCCAGCCGAGGCGGAGGGTCTTGCGGGTGCTGCTGACGTCGGTGGCGCCGAGGACGGTGACGCCGGTCGGCGCGGCCGCGGTGTCGACGCCGCCGTCGTACACGGCGATCTGTCCGACGCGGATGTCGTACGCGGGGTCGGATCCGGCGGCCTGGAGGCCGATCTGGGCGATGGTCCGGCCGGCGAAGGCGGACAGGTCGAGGGTCTTGGGCTCCCAACCCGTGCCCGTCGTGGAGCCGAGGTCGAGCGTGGTGAAGGAGGTCGGCGCGTCGGTGAAGGAGACGGCGGCCTTGAGGCGGGTCGGTCCCGCGGCCTGGGTCTTCACGACGACGGACAGCTTGGTGTCCGCGGCCACCGGGAGCTTGGTCTGGTAGAGGCGGACGGTATTGGCAGCGTCGAGGACGCCGCTGAGCCGCAGCGAGGAGCCGCCCTCGTACGCGTCGGCGAAGTCGACGGACGGGGTCAGGCGGGTGCCGGTGGAGGAGACCAGCCACCGGTAGGTGGGCGGTACGTCCTGGAGGGACAGGTTGTTCCAGCCGGTCGACGAGGCGCGTGCGCCGCGGGAGTTGTAGAAGTCGCCCTGGCCCGCGTTGAAGGAGGTGACGAAGGGCTTGGCGGTGACGGCCGAGGACTCGGGGACGTAGTTCGCCAGGCCCTTCCACGACGAGGTGGTCGTGGTGTTCGACGGGTCGGCGTTGGCGCCGTCCCAGTAACGGGCCTCGCGGGTGTGCGAGTCGGCCCGGCCGGAGGAGGACGTGAAGGTCCACTCGGGGCGGTAGATGCCGAGCGAGGTGACATGCTTCTGCCCTGCGGGGAAGACCGAACTCCAGGGCACGGAGGTGTTGTAGCCGTTGGCCTCGGTGTCGATGCCGGCGGCCAGCTCGTACTCGCTGCGGCCCAGGTTCCGGGCGAGCGTGCGCGAGGAGTCGAGTCCGGCGGCGCTCCAGCCGAAGTCCAGGAACATCGAGTCCGAGGTCCGCTGCGCGCCCTCCTGCAGGAAGGAGTCATTCGCGCTGGTGAGCGCGTCCTGCCAGCTCACCGAGCCGGATTCGGTCATCGCGTCGTACCACATGAACTCGACGGGCCCGAGGCCCCGGGCGTAGCGCATCGCGTTGCGCAGTTCGGTGGCGAGGGCGGCGTCGCCGCCGGCGGTCTCCTGGTTGATGAACCAGCCGTCGAATCCGTAGTGCTGCGCGACCTGGGCGAGCTTGGCGGCCACGGGGTACGTGCTGCCGGACTTCTGGACGAAGTCGCGGACCCACTGGATCTGGCCGCCGTACGCGGTCGGCGGGAAGAAGACCGTGCCGTAGACCTTCACGCCGTTGCGGTGGGCGGCGTCGATGACGGTGGAGTTCGGGGCGAGGATCAGGCCCTCGCCCGCCGAGCCGCCCCAGAACACCAGCTTGTCGACGTACTGCCAGTGGCCGAAGGCGTAGTAGTGGGGTTCGAGGGAGCCCTGGGAGGGGTTGTTCGAGGTGGGGCCGAAGGAGACCAGGGACGTGACGCCGCCCTCTCCGGAGCGGGCGTTGGCGTTGGCCTTGAGGGCGGGGTCGGAGACGCGCGGCCGCAGGGGGACACGTGACCGGTTGAACCGGGCGTCGGGATCGGTGGCCGGGTCCCAGCCCAGGATCGAGTTGGGGTACCAGTACGAGGCGTAGGGCTGGTCTCCGGCGGCGGCGACGCGGGGCTTCGGGGCCTCGGGGCCCTTCGGCGACGCACCGTGCGCGGGGGTGAGGCCGAGCACGGCGCATATCAGCGCCGCGGTCAGCAGGAGGGTGAGGGGGCGTCTCATCCGGGGCTCCGTTCCAGCGTTCGGGGGGTGGAAGTGCTGGAGGTGCTGGGACGTGCGTGACGTACGAAGCTCTGCGCAACGTGCGGCGATGTGCATGGCGTGCGTGGCGTGCGTGACGTACGACGAGGCGAGGCACAGCTGCCTCTCCCGACGACCCGCGAGGCTAAACGGCTTTAGTTCATCGGGTCAAGGGCGGTGGCGCAGTGCTCTCCCGGACGGTGAGCCGGGGAGTGGGGTTCTTCGTGTCGCCCGCCGCGGCCGGATCGTCCACGACCGCGAGGAGCGCCCGCGCGACCTGCTCGCCGAGGGCGAAGGTGTCCCGGGACAGGGCGGTGAGCGAGGGGTGGACGATGCGGGCGAGCGCGGAGTCGTCGAAGGAGACGACGGACAGCTCGCCCGGTACCGCCACCCCCATCTCGGCGGCCACGCCCAGTCCGGCCACGGCCATCACGTCGCTGTCGTAGATGATCGCGGTCGGCCGCTCGGGGCGGGCGAGCAGCGCGCGGGTGGCCGCGGCGCCCTCGGCGTCGCTGAAGTCGGTGGGCAGCGAGACGGCGGTGAGCCCGAGCCGGCGGGCGCTGTCCCGTACGGCGCGGATGCGGCGCTGGGTGTGCTGGAAGGCGGGCAGTCCGGCGAGATGGGCGATGTGGCGGTGGCCCAGGGCGGCGAGGTAGTCGACGATCGAGACCATGGCCTCGCGGTCGTCGGCCCAGACGCTGGGCAGGGCGCCGTGCCGGCCGGGGCCGCCGATCACGAGCGCGGGGACGCCGAGCTCCTCCAGAACGGGGATGCGCGGGTCGCGGACCTGGAGGTCGACGAGGACGAAGCCGTCCACCCGGTGCTCGGAGGTCCAGCGGCGGTAGACCTCGATCTCGGCCGCGGTGTCCTCGACGACGAGCAGCTGCAGGGCGGTGCCGCGCACGGACAGACCGGCCTGGAGGCCGGAGAGCAACTGGCTGAAGAAGGGCTCGAGTCCGATGGTGCGGGCGGGCCGGGCGAGGACCAGGCCGACCGCGCCGGCCCGGGCTCCGCCGAGGGCGCGGGCGGCGCTGTGCGGGCGCCAGTTCATCTCCTCCGCGACCTGCAGGATCCGCGCGCGGGTCGTCTCGCTGACGCCCGGCCGTCCGTTCAGCGCGAAGGACACCGCGCCCTTGGACACGCCTGCCTGGCGGGCGATGTCGGCGATCGTCGGTCTGGCCACGCAGCGCCCCTTAGGTCCGCACACCTTCTTGACACGAAAGTCTAGCCAGGAGCATAGTCCCCCATCGCTAGACCGGTTTAGTAGCTCCGCGTCACACCTTCGCATCGCAGATCCGAAATCGACATCCGCATCGCAGATCCGAGCAGATCCGAGCAGATCCGAGCAGACCGGGAGACCTCATATGCGCAGCAGACTCTGGATACGGCCGGTCCTGGCGGCGGTCGCGGCGGCGACGCTGGCGGGCTGCGGCCTCGGCGACCCGGGCGCCTCCGACGGCGCGGGCTCGCCGGTCGACGGCGAGGTGAAGGGCAAGGTGTCGATCCAGACCTGGGCCCTGAAGCCGAAGTTCACCACGTACATGGAGGGCGTGATCGACGCCTTCGAGAAGAAGCATCCCGGGGTCGAGGTCCAGTGGCTCGACCAGCCCGGCGAGGGATACTCGGAGAAGGTGCTCAGCCAGGCGGCCGGCGGCACCCTGCCCGACGTCGTCAACCTGCCGCCGGACTTCGCGCTGCCGCTGGTCAAGCAGAACATGCTGCTCGACGTCGCCGGCGCCGATCCGAAGCTGGCGGAGGAGTACGTGCAGGGTGGCCTGGAGGCGTACCGCTTCGGTGGCCGGAAGGGCACGTACGGGTACCCCTGGTACCTCAACACCGACGTCAACTACTGGAACGCCGAGCTGCTCACCCGCTTCGGCCTGGACCCGAAGAAGCCCCCGACGAACCTGGACGAACTGATCACGGCCGCGCGCACGGTCAAGGCGAAGTCCGGCGGCGGGACATACCTGATGAGCCGCAAGCCGGGCCTGATGGACTTCGCCAACGCCGGGGTGAAGCTGATGTCCGACGACGGGACCCGCTTCACGTTCAACACCCCCGAGGCCGCGGCGCTGCTCGACAAGTACCGCGCCGCCTTCAAGGAGGGGCTGCTGCCCAAGGACGTGCTGACCGAGACGTACGCGGGGAACGCCAAGCTCTTCAACTCCGGCACGGCCGCCTGGACCACCGGCGGCGCCAACCACATCGGCAGCATCGTCACCGACAACCCGACCCTGGCTCCGAAGGTCGTCTCCTCCCCCGCGATGGGCACGCCGCCGCTGTACGTCCAGGGCCTGTCGGTCGCCAAGGCGACGAATAACGCCGCCGCCGCGGTGGCGCTCGCCCGCTGGGTGACGAACGCCCCGAACCAGGCCGCGTTCGCGCACCTGACGAGCATCTTCCCGTCCACGAAGGCCTCGGCCACGGACCCGTTCTTCAGCAAGAGCGACGGCACCAACGCCGGCGACGCGAAGGTCACCGCGTTCACCTCGCTCGCCACGGCGAAGATGCTGCAGCCGGTGCAGGCCAACGACGCGATCAACACCGTCGTCAACCAGCAGATCGCCCTGGCGATCAGCGGCCAGGCCGAGTCCCGTAAGGCCCTGGACACGGCTGTGTCGCGGGCCGACGCTCTGCTCAAGGGCTGAGGGACGGAACGGATGACCCACCGGCGCTGGTTCACTCCCTGGCTGCTCGCCGGGCCGGCCGTGGTCTGGCTGCTCGTGTTCAACCTCTGGCCCGCCGTCAACACGGTGATCCTCTCGTTCACCAACGCCAAGCCCCTCGGCGGCGGGCGCTTCACCGGCCTGGAGAACTACGAACGCGCGCTCACCGACGAGCAGTTGACCGACGCACTGATCAACAGCATCGTCTATCTGCTGGTCTGTCTGCCGCTGCTCACCCTGCTGCCGCTGTTGCTGGCGCTGCTGGTGGAGAAGAAGCTGCCCGGCATCACCTTCTTCCGCACCGCGTTCTACACCCCGGTCGTCGCCTCCGCCGTGGTGGTGGGCCTCATCTGGGGCTGGGTGCTGGACGACCGGGGTCTGGTCAACGGCCTGCTCGGGCAGCTCGGGCTCGCGGACCGCCCGGTCTCCTTCCTGACCGACCGCTGGCTGCTGCTGTTCAGCGCGATCGCCCTGACGGTGTGGAAAGGCCTCGGCTACTACATGGTGATCTACCTGTCCGCCCTCGGGAACGTCGGCCGCGAACTCCACGAGGCCGCGGCCGTCGACGGCGCGTCCGCCGTCCGCCGGTTCTGGCATGTCACGCTGCCCGGCGTGCGGCCCGCGATGATGCTGATCTCCGTGCTGATCTCGGTCTCCGCGCTGCGCGTCTTCTCCGAGCTGTACGTGCTGTCCAACGGCACCGGCGGCCCGGGCGGCCGTGACATGTCCGTGGTGATGTTGATCCAGATGTACAGCCGCGGCTTCACCGGTCACATCGGCTACGCCTCCGCCCTCAGCCTGCTGCTCTTCGTCATCACCATCGGGCCGATGCTGCTGCTGGCCCGGCTGAACCGGAAGGCGGCCTGACCATGCCCGCACGGGGATTCGGCACACCCGCGCCGGCCGGGAAGGCGGCGCGCTATCTGCTCCTGGTGCTGGTGCTGCTGCTCACCATCGGCCCGTTCCTGTGGCAGCTGTCCACCTCCCTCAAGGGCCCGGGCGAGGACGTGTACTCCCGCGTCCCGGCGTTCCTGCCCGAGGACCTGACCTTCTCCAACTACGCCAAGGTCGCCGAGACCATCCCGGTGTGGACGTACGCGGCGAACTCGCTCACGGTGGCCGCGGTCGCGGTGTTCGGCAACGCGGTCGGCGCGACCCTGGCCGGCTTCGCGCTGTCCAAGCTGCGGTTCCGCGGCGTGCGGCTGGTGACCGGCCTGTTCCTGGCCACCCTGGTGCTGCCCGGGGAGGTCACGATCGTCTCGCAGTACGTGACCGTCCGCAGCCTGGGCCTGACCGACACGCTCACCGGCGTGGCGCTGCCCGGGGCGATCGCGATGCTGAACGTGCTGCTGATGTACACGGCGTTCCAGGCCGTGCCGCCTGACCTGGACGCGGCCGCCCTTGTCGACGGCGCGAACGTGTGGCAGCGGCTGGTGCACGTGGGGCTGCCGAACGTCCGGGGCATGCTCAGCGTGGTCGTGATCTTCACGTTCATCGGTGCGTGGGACGACTTCCTGTGGCCGCTGATCGTGCTGAGCGACCCGGACCGCTACACGCTCACCGTCGGACTCCAGTACCTCAACGGCACGTTCAGCGCCAATCCCCGGCTGATCGCCGCCGGCACCATGATCGCCTTCCTGCCGATCGTGATCGTGTTCGCCTCTCTCCAGCGGTTCTTCTTCAAGGGCGTCGAAGAGGGCGCGATCAAAGGATGAGCACCGGACCGTACGAGCCGTCGGGCTCGGGAAAGGACCCACTGCCGCGCATGACTGCTCCCACCGACGCCGCTGCCCCGCGTTTCGGCGTCAACTACACGCCCAGCAGGGGCTGGTTCCACCACTGGCTCGACTTCGACCTCGACGACGTCCGCGCCGACCTGGACTCGATCGCCGCCCTCGGGCTCGACCACGTCCGGGTCTTCCCGCTCTGGCCGCTGTTCCAGCCCAACCGCGCGCTGATCCGGCCGCGCGCGGTGGAACAGCTGGTGCAGCTCGCGGACGCCGCCGCCGAACGGGGCCTGGACGTCGCGGTCGACGGCCTGCAGGGCCACCTGTCCAGCTTCGACTTCCAGCCGTCGTGGACGGTGAGCTGGCACCGGCGGAACATGTTCACCGACCCGGACGTGCTCGACGGCCAGGCCGCGTATCTGCGCACGCTCGCCTCGGCCCTCGCGGACCGGCCGACCTTCCTCGGCATGACCCTGGGCAACGAGATCAACCAGTTCTCCGGCGACCCGCACCCCGACCCGGACCGGATCACCCCGGACCAGGCCGAACGCTGGCTGCGCCGGATGCTGGACGCCTGCGAGCAGGGCGCGCCCGGGCGGCTGCATCTGCACGCGGAGTACGACGCCTCCTGGTACGCCGACGACCACCCGTTCACCCCGGCGCACGCGGCCCGCCTCGGCGCGGCGACGGCCGTGCACTCCTGGGTCTTCAACGGCACCGCCCAGCGCTACGGTTCGGACTCCACGGCGACCGGGCAGCACGCCGCGTACATGATCGAGCTGTCGAAGGCCTGGGCCGAGGACCCGCACCGCCCGGTCTGGCTGCAGGAGGTCGGCGCGCCCGCGCCGCACATCCCGGCGGACCGGGCCGCCGCCTTCACGCGGACGACGGTCGCCGCGGCGCTCGACTGCCCGGATGTGTGGGGCGTGACCTGGTGGTGCTCCCACGACGTCGACCGGGCACTCGCCGACTTCCCCGAACTGGAGTACACCCTGGGCCTGCTGGCCAACGACCGGACGGTGAAGCCCGCCGGGCGGGAGATCGCCCGCATCGTCGCGGAGGCGCGCGCCGGGGGATTTCGGTCCGCGGCCCCGCGGACCACCGCGCTCGTCGTCGACCTGCCCGACGACGCGGCCGAGCGGTCGGCGTGCGGCCCCGGCGGAGCAGTGTTCGAGGCATTCATGCGGCTGGCGGCGGACGGGGTCCGGCCGACGACCGTGCTCGCCGGGCGCGCCGTGGACCGTGCGCATCTGGCCGCGCGGGGTATCACTGAGCTCGTCACGGTCGACGAGGCCGGAGTCGGCCGATCTACGCCTCCCGCTTCCCGATCCGCCTCCTGAATTCTTCCTCCTGAATCCTTCGTCCTGCGCCCGCCTCCATCCGCCCTCGTCCCACGGAGCGTCCGCCATGCACAGTGACCGCAATCTGATCGAGTCCCGTCTCAAGCGCGTCCTCGAGGAGCGCATCCGCCCCGCCGTGTACCCCGAGTCGGTTCCGATGGAGGTCGGGATCTGGACCGCCCCGGACGAACCGGTGCCCGTCGCCGAGGGCATCGCCGCCCCGCGCACGCCGATCTCCGTCGGCGCCCGGTGGGGCGCCCCCTGGGGCACCAGTTGGCTGACGGTCTCGGGCGTCGTGCCGGACGCGTGGGCGGGCCGGACCGTCGAGGCGCTGATCGACCTGGGCTTCGACAAGAACATGCCCGGCTTCCAGTGCGAGGGCCTGGTGTACCGGGGCGACGGCAGCCCGGTGAAGGGGCTGCATCCGCGCAACCAGTGGGTGCGGGTGGCCTCGCCCGCGATCGGCGGCGAGGAGGTGCTGCTGCATGTGGAGGCCGCGTCCAACCCGGTGGTCCTGGACTACCACCCGTTCGTGCCGACGGAGCTGGGCGAGAAGGAGACCGCGGGCAGCGAGCCGCAGTACCGCCTCGAGCGGATGGATCTGGCCGTCTTCGACGAGACGGTGTGGCAGCTGGTCCTGGATCTGGAGGTGCTGGGCGAGCTGATGGCCGAGCTGCCGGTGGAGGGCGCCCGCCGCTGGGACGTCCTGCGGGCGGTCGACCGGGCACTGGACGCGATCGACCTCCAGGACGTCAACGGCACCGCCGCGGCGGCCCGGGCGGAGCTCGCCGGGGTGCTGGCGACGCCGGCCGAGCCGTCGGCACACCGGATCAGCGCGGTCGGCCACGCCCATATCGACTCGGCCTGGCTGTGGCCGCTGCGCGAGACGGTCCGCAAGGTGGCGCGCACGACCGCCAACATGACGGCGCTCCTGGAGGAGGAGCCGGACTTCGTCTACACGATGTCGCAGGCGCAGCAGTACGCGTGGATCAAGGAGCACCGGCCGGAGGTGTACGCGCGGGTCAAGAAGGCCGTCGCGGAGGGCCGGTTCGTGCCGGCGGGCGGGATGTGGGTGGAGTCGGACACGAACATGCCGGGCTCGGAGGCGATGGCCCGTCAGTTCGTGCACGGCAAGCGGTTCTTCATGGACGAGTTCGGGGTGGAGAACACCGAGGCGTGGCTGCCGGACACCTTCGGCTTCGCGGGCGGGCTGCCGCAGATCATCAAGGCGGCGGGGTCCCACCGGCTGCTGACCCAGAAGATCTCGTGGAGCCAGGTGAACAGCTTCCCGCACCACACCTTCTGGTGGGAGGGCATCGACGGGACGCGGATCTTCACCCACTTCCCGCCGATCGACACCTACAACTGCTCGATGCAGGGCCGGGAGATCGCGCACGCGGTGCGCAACTTCAAGGACAAGGGGCGGGCGCGGCATTCGATCGCGCCGACCGGCTGGGGCGACGGCGGGGGCGGCACCACCCGCGAGATGATCGGGAAGGCGGCCCGGCTGCGGGACCTGGAGGGCTCGGCGCGGGTGCGCTGGGAGCGGCCGGCCGAGTTCTTCGCCCGTGCGGAGGCCGAGTACCCGGACGCGCCGGTGTGGGTCGGGGAGCTGTATCTGGAGCTGCACCGAGCGACGCTGACGAGCCAGGCGCGGACCAAGCAGGGCAACCGGGCGAGCGAGAACCTGCTGCGGGAGGCCGAGCTGTGGGCGGCGACGGCCGCGGTGCGGGCCGGGTTCCCGTACCCGTACGAGCAGCTGGACCGGATCTGGAAGACGGTGCTGCTGCACCAGTTCCACGACATCCTGCCCGGTTCGTCGATCGCCTGGGTGCACCGCGAGGCGGAGCGGACGTACGCGGCGGTCGCCGAGGAGCTCACCGGGATCGTCGAGGCGGCGCAGCGGGCACTGGCCGGCGACGGGTCCGGGGGCGGCGAGGTGGTGTTCAACGCCGCCCCGCACGCGCGGGCCGGGGTGCCGGCCGGGGGCGCGCGGCCGGCCGGCGCGGAGCCGGGGGGCGAGGCCTGCGCGGTACGGCCCCGGGAGGGCGGCGGGTTCGTCCTGGGCAACGGGCTGCTGCGGGTCGAGGTCGACGGGCGGGGTCTTGTGGTCTCGGTGCGGGACCTCGCCTCGGGGCGGGAGACGGTCGCGCCGGGACGGGCGGCGAACCTGCTGCAGGTCCACCCCGACTTCCCGAACATGTGGGACGCGTGGGACGTCGACGCGTTCTACCGGAACACCGTCACCGATCTGACGGACGCCGACGACGTGGCGGTGGCCGTCGACTCGCCGCAGTCCGTGTCGGTGCGGGTGACGCGGTCCTTCGGTGCGTCGCGGGCGGTGCAGACGCTCACGCTGGCCGTCGGCGCGCGGCGGCTCGACCTGGACACCGAGGTCGACTGGCAGGAGACGGAGAAGTTCCTGAAGGCCGCGTTCCCGCTGGACCTGCACGCCGACCGGTATGCGGCCGAGACTCAGTTCGGCCACCTGTACCGGCCGACGCACACCAACACCAGTTGGGAGGCCGCCAAGTTCGAGGCGTGCAACCACCGGTTCGTGCACCTGGAGGAGCCCGGCTGGGGCGTCGGCCTGGTGACCGCGTCCACGTACGGGCACGACCTCACGCGGACGGTGCGGCCCGACGACGGCGGCACGACGACCACCGTACGCGTCTCCCTGCTGCGCGCGCCGCGCTTCCCGGACCCGCACACCGACCAGGGCGTGCACCGCTTCCGGCACGCCCTCGCGCCGGGCGCGACGGTCGGCGACGCGGTGGCCGAGGGCTACCGGATCAACCTGCCGGAGCGCCGGGTCGCCGGTGACGCCGAGGTGGAGCCGCTGGTGTCGGTCGACCATGCGGCCGTGGTGGTCAGCGCGGTCAAGCTCGCGGACGACGGCAGCGGCGACGTGGTCGTCCGGGTGTACGAGGCGCACGGCGGCCGGGTCGCGGCCCGGCTGACGCCCGCGTTCGCGCACGCGGGGGTCCAGGTCTGCGACCTGCTGGAGCGGCCGCTCGCCGAGGAGACCGAGGAGGTGGCCGAGCCGGCGCGGGGCGGCGGCGTGGCGCTGCGGCTGCGCCCGTTCGAGCTGCGCACACTGCGGTTCGTGCGTCCCGTCGGGTGATGCCGCGCCCCGTGCGGCGGCGCGCCCGCCGCACGGGGCAGGTTCGGGGCGGAACCCGGGTGCGCTACGCCCGACCTGGAATCGAGTGCGGGCAGACAGCCCTGGCCGGTGGACCGGAGGGCGGGCTGTCAGGCAACCGGCCCAGCTCCGCGAGCGCCCGGGGCGAAGGCCTGGTGGGCTGTACTGGGAGATCTCCGGTGCCTTCACATCCGGACTCCCGGAGCGTATGGAGGAGGATTCCGTGCCGGACTCAACGACGTCGTACGCCGACCTGCGCGCCCTGGTGATCAACTGCACCCTGAAACGTTCCCCAGAGCGCAGCCATACACAGGGGCTGATCGACATCAGCACCGGGATCATGGAGCGCCAGGGCGTGCAGGTCGAGGTGCTCAGGGCGGTGGACATCGACATCGCGACCGGTGTCTGGCCGGACATGACGGAGCACGGGTGGGAGACGGACGAGTGGCCGGTGATCTACTCGCAGGTGATGGCCGCCGACATCCTGACCCTAGCGGGGCCTGTGTGGCTGGGAGATAACTCCTCGGTCATGAAGAAGGTGATCGAGCGTCTGTACGCCTGCTCGTCGATCCTCAACGAGCGCGGCCAGTACGCCTACTACGGTCGTGTGGGCGGCTGCCTGATCACCGGCAACGAGGACGGCGCCAAGCACTGCGCGATGAACGTCCTCTACAGCCTCCAGCACCTCGGATACGTCATTCCGCCGCAGGCGGACGCGGGCTGGGTCGGCGAGGCCGGCCCGGGTCCGTCGTATCTCGACCCCGGCTCCGGCGGGCCGGACAACGACTTCACGAACCGCAACGCGACCTTCATGACCTGGAACCAGCTCCACCTGGCGAGGATGCTCAAGGACACCGGTGGCATCCCCGCCCACGGAAACCAGCGCTCCGAGTGGGACGCCGGCTGCCGGTTCGACTTCGAGAACCCCGAACACCGTTGAGTGCGGGCCGGAACGGTCGGAGGTCCGGTGGAAGTCGGCTCAGGATCAAGCAGGTCCGTCCCGCGGCAGTGCCCGCGCCGACGGCGGCCTCAGCCTGACGTCCTGCCGCGAGGCCGCGCCGACAGCTTCCGTCCCGTGCACCATCAGTGCACGGCACTGAAGATCCGCGCACCCGCCCATACCCCGGTGGCCGGCACGGAGAACAGGCGAAGGTCGATCCCGGTCCGCCTGCATGGCATGGAGTTCAGGTGGGGTGGCCGCGGACAGGGCCGGAACAGCTCGTATGAAGCCTGTCGAGTGTGTCGGGGCCCGGGCGGCTCGCTGGTCCAGTTCGGCAGGAGCGCATGTGGCTGCCGGTCGCCACTCTCTCAGCCTTGTTCGTCGCTCCCGCGGCGCCGACGGAGCGCTCGCTCGGTGATTTCGCTGGAGAGCTTGCCGGTCGCCGACCTGGCCCGGCCGAGGGTCTCGGTGCCGAGACGCCGGGCTGCGTCGATGTTCTCCGCACCCTTCTCCAGCGCTTTGTCCCTCACCTCCACGGCAGCCTCCTTCCAGCGCCGCGCCTCAAGCGACTCCTGACCGCGCTCGATCCCGAGCCGCCCATGGAAGTCGACGACGGCGACCTCGACGTGGTTGCGCGCGTGCACCACCTCGCGGGACGTGGTCGGGTGCAGCAGCACCTTCGCGTTGGCCGTGCGGGCGGCCGTGTGCATCCTGGCCACCAAACGTTCGGTGCATTCCGAGATGAGATCCATCCGGTTCTTCCGGGCGACCCGAAGCCCGAGGCGGTGCTGGTCCAGCTCGTGCGGAGTCGTCTCCCGCACCCGGTCGAGTTCGAGCACGGCAAAGGCGTCCTGGAGCTGGAAGCAGTGCGCCAGAACGGCGAGCCACTCCCGGGCCTTGGACTCGATCTCCTTGGACGCCTTGGCGAGGTCACCGACCTTGCTCTTGCGCTCCGTCTTCTCCGCGAGCGCGTCGAGCTGGCGCAGCGCGTACGCCTGGGTATCTGCGATCGTCGTGGATGTGTTCTGCACCTTCGACCACGTGACCTCGGAAATCCTGCCCACCTGCTCCCGGATGGTGATGGCCTCCTTGAGTACGAAGTCCACCCCGATCATCCGCGCCAGCGCCTGGTCCTCCTGGGCGCGGAGCACGTCGTCCACCTTCTCGTCGATCGTGGCGAGGTAGTCGGCGATCTCGTCCATGGCCTGTTGCATCGCCAGCTGTGCCATGACCGTCGCGATGTTGGCCAGCTGGGCCGGGTTGCCCTTGAGCGGTCCCGCCCCCTTCGCGAACTCAACGAACCCGTCGATCTGGCCCTTGGGCCCCTTCAGCACGCCTGTTTCCAGACCCGTCGTCGCGCTTTTCCTCAGCCCGACCTTGTCGATGCGCTGCGCGGACTCCTTGGTCACCTTCAGCCAGAGACCCGAGTCGGCAGCGATGTTGGAACCCGTCTGCGCGATTCCTGCCGCGCCACCGAGGGCGGACCCGAGCCGGCGCGTTCCGGGGCCCTTCGACGGCAGTCCCTCAGAGAGGAGGAAACGTTCGACCGTCGCTTGATTCCCGATGATCGCCAGGCCATCGCTGTCCCTGATCAGCTGAATCTCGTCGTCCATGGCCGGCTCCTTACGTGGCTCTTCCCAAATGAGGTGTGGTTCGGGGCGTGACGCGGGCGGGCGTGTCGGAGGCTGGGTGGAGGTCAAAATCCTCCGAGGTTGAAAGTTCTCACATCGCCGGATCCTGCAGGTAGCCGTAGAGGCGGGCGTGGGCCTTCATGATGGCGGTGTCGGTGGCCGAGCCGCCCTGGAAGGCTGCGAAATACGCGGTGACGAAGGCATCCATCTCGGCTTCCACCAGGAGCTGATAGGCCATCACCTCGCGTTCGCGGTCGAACAGCAGGTCTGGATCGGTGGGCTCGCTGACCGACGCCTCGTAGTACTGCTGGAAAGCCTGCTCGACGTCCTCGGGCCGGTTGGCGAAGAGCGGAAGCACGACGCGATAGCCGGCGGCGTGCAGGCGATGCGCGAGGCGCCGGTATAGCGCGAGGCGGTCGTCACCTCCTCCCGGATCGGGGCGAGCCCGACCCCCCGCGACAGCCGGTGACGCGGGTCCGGCGGAGGGCCGCTTCGACCCGCGGGCCCCGCAGGGCGCTCACTCACCGGGCCTCCGCACCGGTACCCGTTCCAGTGTCCTGGCCGCCGGGACGGCCGGAGGGTCCCTTCGGGGTGCTTTTCGGCCCGGGTCCCGGCGGCGGCCCGCGGAGTGCCGCCCGAGCCAGAGGAGGAAGCCGCCCGTGACGGCCGGGAGTGGTGACCCGGTTCCGGGGCGCGTCACTCTTATCGTGGGGCATCAGTAACCGAGGTCGGCGCCGAGGCGGGCAGCACATGAGGAATCCGCAGATCGACTACGGGGCGGTCTTCCATGCGCTGCCCGGCATGGTGGCTCTGCTCACTCCCGACCTGCTGTACGCGGACGCCAACGAGGACTTCCTCCGGCTCGCGGGGCGCAGCCGCGACCAGCTGGTGGGCCGCTACATCTTCGACGTCTTCCCCGAGCACCCCGACGAACCGGCCGCGGCCGGCATGCGGGAGACCCGGGAGTCGATGCTGCGCGTGGTGGCCTCCGGCGAGCGCGACACCATGGCGCTGTTGCGGTACGACATCGAGGACACCGATCGGCCCGGCCGCTGGGTGGAGCACTTCTGGAGCCCGGTCAACGCACCCGTGTTCGGCTCGGACGGGAGCGTGGTGCTGATCGTGCACCGGGTGGAGGAGGTCACCGAACTCATCCGCGCCCGCGGCGGCCCGGGCGGAGGCGTGCACGCAAGCGTTCTGGAGGCCGAGCTCTACACCCGCGCCCGTGAACTGCAGGACATCAACGAACGCCTGCGCCAGTCGCAGGCGCGTGACCGTGAGGTCGCCCTGGCCCTGCAGGCGGCGATGCTGCCCGCCCCCACGCCGGTCGGCCATCACCCGGTAGCCGTCCGCTACCAGCCCGCCGCCGGCGCCCTGAACGTGTGCGGCGACTGGTACGACCTGGTCGACCTGCCCGGTGACCGCATCGCGGTCGCCGTCGGCGACGTCGTCGGCCACGGCCTGGAGGCGGCCTGCGTCATGGGGCAGCTGCGCAGCGCGCTGAGCGCCGCCGCCCGTGTCGCCGATGGTCCGGCCCGGGCTTTGGAAGCCCTCGGGCTGTACGCCCGCAGTGTCGAGGGGGCCGAGTCGACCACTGTGGTGAAGACCTTCATCGACTGGGGCGCCCACACCATCACGTACAGCAGCGCGGGCCATCCCCCACCGGCCCTGCTCGACCCCGACGGCACGGTGACCTTTCTCGACCAGGCGACCGATCCACCACTGGGCGCGCGCCCCGAGCACGTCCCCCGACCGGAGGACAGCAGGGCGTTCACCGACGGCGCCACCCTGGTCCTGTACACCGACGGCCTGATCGAACGCCGCACGGAGGACATCGACACCGGCCTGGGCCGCCTCGCCGCCTCCCTCACCCGGCATGGACGAGCGGGACCGGAGGACCTGGCCGACGCCCTCCTCGCCGACCTGCTCCCGCCCGACGGCGCCACCGACGACACGGCGCTGGTCGTCCTCCGCCTGTGATCCGCACCGTAGGAGGACGGGTGCGCAGTCCCGATGTGACGCGGCGGCGCCGGCGGGCAAGACGCTGCTGCCCGCCGGCTGGTAGCGGCGGTGCACGGATACGTCCATGGACGAGCCCTGCGTTGCTCCGCCTCGGCGTGTCCGTCTGAGAAGCGGTCTCCGGCGCTGTTTGAATCGGCAGATGACCAAAAGTGATGACATGACCCTTTTCGGTAACCGATTCTTGACCGTGCCCGCTCCCTCGGAGACTTTCCCCGAGGAGGGCATGTCCGCGACGGATGCGATGAGGCTCGTGGATGTGGATCTCGCCATGGAGGGTGACCCGCAGCGCAACCTCGCCACGTTTGTCACCACGTGGATGGAGCCGGAGGCGCAACGGCTGATCGCCGAGAATCTCCACCGCAATTTCATCGACCACGCGGAATACCCGATCTCCGCCGAGATCGAGCAGCGGTGCGTGCGCATGCTCGCCGACCTCTTCAACGCGCCGGGCAGGACCACCGGATGCCGGACCCAGGGCTCGTCCGAGGCGATCATGCTCGGTGCGCTGTCGCTGAAGTGGAAGTGGCGGGCGCGCCGCCAGGCCGCCAATCTGTCCGTCGACCGCCCGAACCTGGTCTTCGGCGGGGACGTCCATGTCGTGTGGGAGAAGTTCTGCCGCTACTTCGACGTCGAGCCGCGGATCGTGCCGCTTGCCGAGGACAAGTACACGATCGGCCCGGAAGACGTGGAACCTCACCTCGACGAGAACACGATCGGCGTCGTCGCAGTCCTCGGTACCACGTTCACCGGCCACAAGGACGACGTCGTCGGGATCGACAAGCTCCTGCGGGACATCCGCAAGGAGCGAGACCTCGACATCCCGATCCACGTCGATGGCGCCAGCGGTGCCTTCGTGTGGCCCTTCCTCTACCCGGACTCGAAATGGGACTTCCAGCTGGAGCAGGTCCGTTCGATCAACGTCTCGGGACACAAGTACGGCCTGGTCTATCCCGGCATCGGCTGGCTGATCTTCCGCGAGGAGTCCGACCTGCCCAAGGATCTCGTGTTCCAGGAGAACTACTTGGGCAAGACCGACGCGACGTTCACGCTGAACTTCTCCACCGGCGCGTCGATGGTGCTCGCGCAGTACTACAACTTCGTCCGGCTCGGCCGCCAGGGCTACACATACGTCATGAAGATGATGCAGGAGAACGCCCACGTGCTGGCGGACAACCTGCGTAGCAGCGGCCGCTTCGAAGTGATCGGGAGGGACCTCGAGCAGCTGCCGCTGGTCGCCTTCCGCCTCGCCGGCAAGCACGCGTACGACGAGTCCGACGTCGCCTGGCAACTCGCGGCGGAGCGGGGCTGGATGGTGCCCGCGTACACGCTCCCGCCCAACGCGGAGCGGGTGAAGATCATGCGTGCCCTGGTCAAGGAGACCCTGAGCCGCGAGCAGATCGATCGCCTGAGTCAGGACATCGCCGACGCGTGTCGCACGTTGGACGACAAGGGTCCGACCCATGGGACCGAGCGGGCCCAGGTCAAGCGCGGCACCGGCTACTGATGCGCTCCGCCCCGGGTGCACGCCTGTCGGATACCTGAACGATGCGGTGAC
>NZ_DATCVQ010000176.1:0-2659 GCF_036566765.1 Streptomyces sp. | reverse complement strand
CCGCCGTATCGCCCCGTCCGGTTCCGGCTCGACCACCGCCAGCGACGCCAGGTCGGCGCGCAGCGGATCGAGCGCGCCGTCCGCGTGCCGGGACGCTCCCGTCGTCCGGGGACGCGCCTCGGACGCGTCCGCGATCAGTCCCGCCGCGGCGAGCCTCGCCAGCAGTCGGTCGAGCCGGTCGTCCGGCAGCCCCAGCGCCCGGGCCTCCGCCCGCAGCAGCTCTGTCCCGCGCGTCCCGTCCAGCCGCCCGATCAGACTGCCCGTCGTCGTGTCCACCGGACCCACCACCACCGCGTGTGCGGACGTGGCCCCGAACTGCACGAATTGCAGATCCCGCCAGGCGCGCCGCAGCGCCGGTTTCACCATCGGATGCATGGGTGCCCCTCCCGTTCTCCGCCCCGTGATCCTCGGGCGTGATCTCGTTCGCCTTGGGGTGAGAATGCCCGCTCGCGACACCGATCGCGTGAAGTTGTCCACAGGGGAGGGGGATTAGTACTTCAAATGGTGCAGGGCGTGGACGGATCACGTGGGAACCGTCCCGGAGGCGGGACTTCCCCCGCTGACAGCGGGTAACGTCGGGGCGTGCCCGCCGACCCACAGCGCAGCGTGACAAGCAATCCGCCCCGCGGTTCGGGAACGAGCGCGGTCGAGGTCCGCAGAAGCGCACGGCGGAGCAGAACCGTCTCCGCCTACCGCGAGGGCGACCGGACCATCGTGCTCATCCCCGCCCGGATGTCCGAGGCGGAAGAGCAACGCTGGGTCACGGTCATGCTCGACAAGCTCGCCGCGCAGGAGAGCCGGAGCATCCTCGGCGACGCCGAACTGGCCGAGCGCGCCGAGCGGTTGTCCGCCCAGTACTTCGACGGCCGGGCCCGCCCCACCTCCGTGCGCTGGGTGACCAACCAGAACACCCGCTGGGGCTCCTGCACCCCGGCCGAGGGCAGCATCCGCCTCTCGCACCGGCTCCAGGGCATGCCCGAGTACGTCGTCGACTACGTCCTCGTGCACGAGCTCGCCCACCTGCTGGTGCCCGGTCACGGACCGCGGTTCTGGCGGCTCCTGGAGGCGTACCCCCGGACCGAGCGGGCCCGTGGATATCTCGAGGGCGTGGTCGCGGCCGAGCGGCTGCCGCATCTGCCCGCCGCGCGCGAGGAGTGACGGCGGGAGCACCGCTCGAACAGCCGCGCGCGCGGCAATCATGTACCGAATCCGTCCCAGCTTGGCTCAATGCCGCAGGCAGCCGTTAGCCTGGCGCGACGCATTCACATTCGGGATGGGGGACGGTCGTTACGCATGGCCAGGGAATTCCAACGCGGCCACAAGGCCAAGATCAGTGATCTGACACCGGGGACCGATCTGTACGTGGGTGTGCAGATCGCCGCGCCCGGGCTGACCTTCGACATCAGCTGCTTCGGCCTCGACGCCAACGAGCAGCTCTCGGACGACCGGTACTTCATCTTCTTCAACCAGCCGAAGTCGCCGGAGGAGTCCGTTCAGCTCCTCGGCGCGCAGTCCGGTGACACGGAGTCCTTCCGCGTCACGCTGGACCGCATCCCGGCGAACATCCACAAGCTGTCGTTCACCGCGACGATCGACGGCGCCGGCCAGATGAGCCAGGTCGGTCCCGGCTACATCCGGATCGTCGCGGGCGGCGAGGAGGTCGTCCGGTACGCCTTCACCGGCGCGGAGTTCACCACCGAGCGCGCGGTGATGCTGGGCGACTTCTATCTGAAGGACGTCTGGCGCTTCGCCGCCATCGGCCAGGGCTTCGACGGCGGACTCGACGCGCTGCTCAAGAACTTCGGCGGCGAGGTCGCCGAGGAGCAGCCGGCCGCGCAGCAGCCCCAGGGTGCCGCGCCGTCGTTCGCGCCGCCCCCGCAGGCCACCGCGCCTCCGGCGTTCGGCGCACCGGCCGCACCGCAGGCTCCTCAGGCCCCGCAGCCCGCGCCCTCGTTCGGCGCCCCTGCGGCCCCGGCACCTGCCCCGGCCCTTCAGCCGAACCCGCAGATGCACGCCGCGCCGACCATTGCGGCCCCGATGAGCCCGCCCGCGGGCACTGTGCCGCCGCCTGCGCCGACTCCGTACGGACAGCCGCCCCAGCAGCCGCAGTACGGCCAGGTCCCGGGACAGATGCCGGGTCAGGTCCCCGGCCAGGTCCCGCCGGGCGCGCCCTCGCCGTACGGACAACAGGCACCTTCCCCGTACGGACAGCAGCCTCCGGGCATGCCGCAAGGGGTTCCGCAGGGCGTCCCCCAGGGCGTCCCGCAGGCAGGGGCCGGTCTCCAGGCCGCCCTCCAGCCGTACCGCGAGACCGCCACCGGCCAGCGCTGGACCCCGCAGAACCAGCAGCTCATGCGGGTCGATCTGACCATGGGGGGCATGCCCGTGCTGGCCCGTCAGGGCAGCATGGTGATGTACCAGGGCAAGGTCGACTTCAGCTACAAGGGCGCCGGTTTCGCCGGCCGCATCGTCGGCAACGCCACCGGCCAGCGCTGGACGCCGCAGAACCCGCGGCTCATCCGGGCCGACCTCGGCGTCGGCGGTCAGCCGATCCTGGCCCGCCAGGGCACGATGGTGCTCTACCAGGGCAAGGTCGACTTCAGCTACAAGGGCGCCGGTTTCCGTGGCCGGATCGTCGGCAACGCGACGGGCCAGGAGA
>NZ_DATCVQ010000175.1:0-6308 GCF_036566765.1 Streptomyces sp. | reverse complement strand
GCCGCCGGTCAGCTCCTTGACGAGCTCGGCGACGGCGGGCATGCGGGTGGAACCGCCGACGAGGACGACGTGGTCGATCTCGGACAGCTGGATGCCGGCGTCCTTGATGACGTTGTGGAACGGCGTCTTGCAGCGGTCCAGGAGGTCCGCGGTGAGCTGCTGGAACTGGGCGCGGGTGAGCTTCTCGTCCAGGTGCAGCGGGCCCTCGGCGGAGGCCGTGATGTAGGGCAGGTTGATCGTGGTCTCGGTCGAGGACGAGAGCTCGATCTTCGCCTTCTCCGCGGCCTCGCGGAGACGCTGGAGAGCCATCTTGTCCTTGGACAGGTCCACGCCGTGCCCGTTGGCGAACTGCTTCACCAGGTAGTCGACGACGCGCTGGTCCCAGTCGTCGCCACCGAGGTGGTTGTCGCCGTTGGTGGCCTTCACCTCGACGACGCCGTCGCCGATCTCCAGGAGGGACACGTCGAAGGTGCCGCCACCGAGGTCGAAGACGAGGATCGTCTGGTCGTCCTTGTCGAGGCCGTAGGCCAGGGCGGCCGCGGTCGGCTCGTTGACGATGCGCAGGACGTTGAGGCCCGCGATCTCACCGGCCTCCTTGGTGGCCTGACGCTCGGAGTCGTTGAAGTACGCCGGGACGGTGATGACCGCGTCGACGACCTTCTCGCCCAGGTACGCCTCGGCGTCGCGCTTCAGCTTCTGCAGGATGAAGGCGCTCATCTGCTGCGGGTTGAAGTTCTTGCCGTCGATCTCGATCTTCCAGTCGGTGCCCATGTGGCGCTTGACCGACCGGATGGTCCTGTCGACGTTGGTGACCGCCTGACGCTTGGCGACCTCGCCGACGAGCACCTCGCCGTTCTTCGCGAAGGCGACGACGGACGGCGTGGTCCTGGCGCCTTCGGCGTTGGTGATGACGGTGGGCTCGCCGCCTTCCAGAACGCTGACGACGGAGTTAGTCGTGCCCAGGTCGATGCCGACCGCACGTGCCATTTCAATTCCTCCAGCTGACCTGACTTGAGTGGATCTGACTCAAGGATGCACCACCCGTCCCGCCGAGTCAACAGACCTGAGTGGAGCCGACTCAACTCTTCATCGGACAGGACACTCAGGGGGAGGCGGATCACGGTGTGGCGACGCGGGAATGCGGGGTTCCGGCGGCTTCGAATGAGAGAGTCGTGGGCATTCCCAGCCCAAAGCCGGACATATACCGAGAAGGATCCCCTGCAGTCTCTGCAGGATCCCATGAACCGGCATGAAGCGGAGGTAAGGGCATGGCGGCCAAGCGCGCACTGGACCTCATCGTCGCCCTGGCCCTGCTGACGCTCCTCTCCCCCGTCCTGCTCGCGGTCGCGGCAGGACTCGCCCTGTCCGCGCTCGGCCCGCTGGAGGCTCCGGGCGGGGTACTGCGCCGCGAGGTACGGGCCGGGCTCGGCGGCCGCCCGTACCGGCTGCTGAGCTTCCGCGGCGGCGGCCGGCTGATCGCCCGCCTGCCCCAGCTCGTCCACATCGTGCGGGGCGAGATGTCGCTGGTCGGCCCGGCGCCCCTGTCGCCCGACGACGAGGAGTGCCGGGGCGAGGCGGCGCGGCGGCTGACGGTGCGGCCGGGCATGACCGGGCTGTGGCAGGTCAGCGGGCGTTCGGAGCTGCCGTGGGAGGAGATGGCCCTGCTGGACCTCCACTATGTGGACCACCACTGGCTGGGCATGGATCTGGCGATTCTGGGCCGTACGATTCGGGCATGGCGGCGGACGCCGGCGGAAGCCGCCTGAACAGGATCGGCGGGCGTCTCCGAGCGGCCCGGCAAGGGTCGCCTGAGCGACACAGATCACCGCATGCACAGCTACAGCACGGCGGAATATCTGGGTACCCTCAGCACGGACCAAAATAAGTTACCGCTTAGTACGTTCTGCGGAATCCGCTCGCAGGCCCGCCCGAGGAGCCCGTCATGCAACTCGCCGCGATCATCGTGTCGATCGCCATCACGGTGGTGGCCGTCGCGCTGTTCGGCCGCGCCATCGTGCAGATCTACCGCTTCGTGCGGCTCGGTCAGCCCGTCCCGGCCGGCACGCGCACCGGCGACCCGAAGCAGCGCACCATCACCCTGGCCAAGGAGTTCCTCGGCCACACGCGCATGAACCGCTGGGGCGTCGTCGGCGTCGCCCACTGGTTCGTGGCGGTGGGCTTCTTCTCCCTGCTGCTCACGATCGTCAACGCCTTCGGCCAGCTCTTCCAGGCCGACTGGCTGATCCCGATCATCGGCGACTGGCTGCCGTACGAGATCTTCACCGAGTTCCTCGGCACGATGACCGTCCTCGGCATCCTCACGCTCATCGTGATCCGGCAGCTGAGCAGGCCGACCAAGGCGGGCCGCAAGTCCCGCTTCACGGGCTCCAAGACGGGCCAGGCGTACTTCGTCGAGGCCGTCATCCTGACCGTCGGCGTCTGCATCATGATGCTGCGCGCGCTCGAGGGCGCCCTGCACCACGTGACGAGCTGGGAGCCGGGCTTCTTCGCCTCGTACCCGGTGATCGCGCTGCTCGACGGCGCGGACCTGAGCACGCTCCAGAACCTCACCTACTTCTTCGCGGCGCTCAAGATCCTCACGTCCTTCACCTGGATGATCGTGGTCTCGCTGAACACGAACATGGGTGTGGCCTGGCACCGCTTCCTCGGCTTCCCGAACATCTGGTTCAAGCGCAACGCCGACGGCGCCACCGCGCTCGGCCCGCTGCTGCCGATGACCACCGCCGGCGAGGAGATCGACTGGGAGGACCCGGCCGAGGACGCCGTCTTCGGCGTCTCCCAGGTCGAGCAGTTCTCCTGGAAGGGCATCCTCGACTTCTCCACCTGCACCGAGTGCGGCCGCTGCCAGTCGCAGTGCCCGGCCTGGAACACGGGCAAGCCTCTCTCCCCGAAGCTCCTCATCATGTCGCTGCGCGACCACGCGTACGCGAAGGCGCCGTACCTGCTCGCGGGCGGCGGCAAGGACATGGAGGGCAACGAGAAGGCGTCCGCCGAGGCCCTCGCCTCGGTGCCCGCCGCCGCGCTGGCGGAGGCCGAGCGCCCGCTGATCGGCACCGCCGAGGAGAACGGCGTCATCGACCCCGACGTGCTGTGGTCCTGCACCACCTGCGGCGCCTGCGTCGAGCAGTGCCCGGTCGACATCGAGCACATCGACCACATCGTCGACATGCGCCGCTACCAGGTGATGATCGAGTCCGCGTTCCCGTCCGAGGCGGGCACGATGCTCAAGAACCTGGAGAAGAAGGGCAACCCCTGGGGCCTGGCCAAGAAGCAGCGGGTCGAGTGGACCAAGGAGGTCGACTTCGAGGTCCCGATCGTCGGCAAGGACGTCGAGGACCTGTCGGAGTACGACTACCTGTACTGGGTCGGCTGCGCCGGCGCCCTGGAGGACCGCGCCAAGAAGACCACCAAGGCCTTCGCGGAGCTGCTGCACATGGCGGACGTCAAGTTCGCGATCATGGGCGGCGAGGAGAAGTGCACCGGTGACTCCCCGCGCCGCCTGGGCAACGAGCCGCTGTTCCAGCAGCTCGGCCAGGAGAACGTCGCGATGCTGAACATGGCGTTCGGCGAGGACGACGAGGACGAGTCGACGAAGAAGCCGAAGTCGGCGAAGCGGATCGTCACGACCTGCCCGCACTGCTTCAACACCATCGCGAACGAGTACCCGCAGCTCGGCGGCGAGTACGAGGTCATCCACCACACCCAGCTGCTCCAGCACCTCATCGACGAGGGCCGGCTGGTCCCGGTGACGCCGGTCGACGGTCTGATCACGTACCACGACCCGTGCTACCTGGGCCGCCACAACAAGGTCTACACGCCGCCGCGCGAGATCATGTCCGCCGTCCCGGGCCTGCGCCAGCAGGAGATGCACCGCCACAAGGAACGCGGCTTCTGCTGCGGCGCCGGCGGCGCGCGGATGTGGATGGAGGAGCGGATCGGCAAGCGCATCAACAACGAGCGCGTCGACGAGGCCCTCTCGCTGAACCCGGACATCGTCTCCACCGCCTGCCCGTTCTGCCTGGTCATGCTCACGGACTCCGTGAACGGCAAGAAGAACGACGGCAAGGCGAAGGAGTCGGTCCAGGTCGTGGACGTCGCGCAGCTGCTGCTCGACTCGGTGAAGAAGCCGGTCGAGGAACTGCCGGCGGAGCCGGAGCCGGAGCCCGCGCAGTAGGACGAGGCAGGAGGGCCGCCACCCGGGCGATCGGGGTGGCGGCCCTTTGTCGTACGTCGTCGTCGTGCCCCCTAGGGGATGTCACAGGTCAGCCGCAAAGGCGGCCCTAATCCCCCGGCGCGTGCACCGCGCACAGCGGGAGCGGGTACGTTCGACGACGTGGCTGGATTCAGGATCGGACGCGGCCGGGACAACCGCACCCCGCAACAACAACCGCAGCAGGCACCGCAGTACGGGCAGCCGGCGGCCCCGCCGTCGTACCCGCAGCAGCAGTGGCAGCAGGGCTCGCAGCAACCGCAGCAGCCGTACGGGGAGCCGGAGTACTTCGGGGACCCGTACCCGCAGCAGGGCGGCGGCCGCCCGCACGGCGGGTATCCGGCGCAGGGCCAGGGCGGGCCGGGCTACGGCCCGCAGGGCGACGCGGCGAACAACCCGGGCCACACCCGGGCGTTCAGCATCCACGACGACCCGTACGGCGAGGGGGCCACGTACCAGGCCGGCGCCGCCCCGGTCGTCCCCACGGGCCCGCGGCTGCCCTGGAAGGCCCTGCTGAGCGGCATGGTGCTCCGCCCCGGCCCGACGTTCCTGCAGATGCGGGACCACGCGGTGTGGGGCCCGGCGCTGATCGTCACGTTCCTCTACGGCATGCTGGCGATCTTCGGCTTCGACCAGGCCCGCGAGGAAGCGATCAACGCGACCCTTTCGACGGCGATCCCGTACGTCCTGATGACGGGCGCGGGCTTCGTGGTCGGCGGCGTGATCCTGGGCGTCGTGACGCACACGCTGGCGCGCCAGCTGGGCGGCGACGGGGCGTGGCAGCCGACGGTCGGCCTGTCGATGCTGATCATGTCCATCACGGACGCGCCCCGCCTGCTCTTCGCGCTCTTCCTGGGCGGCGAGAACAGCCTGGTCCAGGTACTCGGCTGGGTGACCTGGCTGGCGGCGGGCGCGCTGTTCACGTCGATGGTGAGCAAGTCCCACGACCTGCCGTGGCCGAAGGCGCTCGGCGCGTCGGCGATCCAGCTGATCGCACTGCTGTCGATCATCAAGCTGGGCACGATCTGAGGTCCGGCAACGGACGACGGGCCCCCTCCGGGAACCGGAGGGGGCCCTTTTTTGCGCCGTGGCTACGGCGCCCCCTCGTTCCGGTTCAGGGGGGTGTGCGAATGTGACGGCGAATGGTCATGGCCGTCGTGGACGCCGAAGGTGAGGATGGAACCGCGGCCGCACCGCCGGCCCCACCCGGTCATGAGCCGGGCGTTCCTCCGTGATCCGATGCGCCAATTCCCTTTGCACGCTCACTGATCGGTCACACCTGACGGGGCGTCCGGCCGAGTCGTACGGCTCTCCCGAGCGGCCGGATTCCTTTGCGAGAACGAGAGAAGAGAGTCGAACCATGCCCCGTCGCGCCCTCCGCTTCACGGCTGCTCTGGCCGGCCTGGTCGCCGTCGCCGGTCTGAGTGCCTGCTCGTCCGGTGCGGCCTCCGCGGACGACACGGCGAGCCCGACCGCCGCGAGAACCACGTCCGCCAAGGCCGGTCACAAGCAGGCGCTCTCCTTCCCCGCCGCGGGCCTGAAGTGGCGGGAGCTGCCCGGCTCCGGCGGTGTGGCGTACGCCAATGTGCGCGGCGACCTCGCCGGCAAGGGCCCCTATGAGGCCTTCGTGAAATTCCCTGCGGGGAAGGACAACCCGTACCACTTCCACAACGAGGACCTGCCGACCGTGGTGCTCGGCGGGACGTTCTACGCGGTGATCGACGGCAAGCGCGTCGCCTACCCGGCGGGCTCCTTCTACGACCTTCCGAAGGGCCTGCCTCACTACAGCGGCTGCGAGAAGGGCGCGGACTGCCTGCTGTTCCAGTACCAGGCGAACCATTTCGACCTCGTCCCGACGGCTGCTGAGAAGTAGCGGCAGGGCCTGGACGGCCCGAGGCCGGACCGGGCACGGCGCGCGGCCGCGCCGTGCGGCAAGGGTCGTGCAACTGGAGGGCAGTGTGAAGAAGTCACGCCTCATGACGAGCTCAACAGGAACGGTGGTCGCGCTCGCCCTGCTCGTGGCCTAGCCGTCCAACTGTGGGGACGGCTCGCCAGGGTGTGGAAACGGCCGCCTCCC
>NZ_DATCVQ010000174.1:0-16523 GCF_036566765.1 Streptomyces sp. | reverse complement strand
TTGTCGCCGCCGCGGCCGGAGCGGGCGTCGAGCTGCTCGACTTCGGCCGGGTCCGGGCCGCGGGCACCCTCGGCGCGGCCGACAACCGCCTCGACCTGACCGCCGCGACGGCGATCGCCGAGACCCTGGCGGACCGCGAGCACCGCCTCACGCACCTCGTCCTCGCTCACACCGGACTGCGCAGCCGTGAGGCCCACAAGCTCCTCGACGCCGCGCCGCGGGCGGTCAGCCCGACCCGTTTCGTCCTGGGCAAGGGCATCGCGACGAGCATCCGCCGCCGGCTCGACGTGTTCAGCGCCCACCTGCCGATGCCGGCGGTCGCTGCGGACGTACTCGCCGTCCGCAGCGTCCACCGCACCGCGCCGCCGCCCGTCGAGGAGCCGGACGAACTGACCGGACCCTAGAGGGTGCGACACAGGAGCGCGGCGGGCTCCCGGCTCTTGCCCCAGGCGCCGGTGTACGCGACGCCCGCTGCGTACTCGTCCACGCGGCACTGGCCCTTGTAGTTGCCCTCGGCGAACTCGCCGCCCGGGGCGCCGGCGGGTCGGTTGTCGCCGCGGTCGAACCACAGCGTCCGGCCGGTCTTCGGCAGCGCACGCCCGGCTTCCGTGCAGAGCACGGCGGACACGGCCTGGCCGCGGACGCTGTATCCGATCATGAACTGGCCGCCGGGGCACTGGAGTTTGGAGTAGCCGCCGGCCCAGTCGCCGTCGGTGACGTACCGCTCGTCGGTCACGACGGTGAGCGCGCCGGCCGCTTTGGCGAGCCCGTGGGCGCCGGCGTCGCTGCACAGACCGCGTCCGTCGTGGTGGGACAGGCCGACGAGCCGCTGCCCGTCGGGGCAGGCCGCCTTGCGAGCCCCGTTGTCCCAGTCGCCCCTGGCGCGGGCGCGCAGGGACTGGACGAAGTCCGTGTGGTCGAGGTTCAGCATGTCCCACGTGTCGGCGACGGGCACGGGGCCGGTCGTGCCGGGGGAGTCGACGAGCCGCTGCCAGTGCGGGGCGCGCCAGTCGTCGCCGTCGAGGACGCCGGAGCGGTTGCCCTGGGCGTCGTAGTCGAGCAGCTTCCACCTCCCGTGGCCGGTGAAGCCGACGGCCGGCCAGTAGGCGAAGTCGGCGTCGCGCTCGACGAGGTAGTCGACGAAGTTCGCGAACCAGGCGCGGCCCTGGGGGTTCGTCTCGTCGGCGCCGATGCCGAACTCGCTGATCCAGACGGGCGCGGTGTAGTGGCGCTGTGTGTCGCCGGTGACGAAGAAGGCCTGGCGGTACAGGGTCCGGAACAGCTCGTCGCGGGAGAGTTCCTGGTAGCGCCAGTCGTGGGTCTCGCCCGTACCGGTCGCGCCGGTGTGGTTCGGTCCGGTGTAGCCGTAGAAGTGGGCGGAGTAGACGAGTTTGTGGGACGCGACCAGCGTGTGGGAGAGGGTGCGGGCAGGTTCGAGGGTGGGCCGCCAGTGCGGGGTGAGATCGGTGGGGATGCCCTGCCAGTTGATGCCCTCGACGATCACGAGCAGGTCGGGGTTGGCCTCGGTCAGCAGCCGGTCGCCGAGGCGCTGAGTGGCGGTCCACCAGTCGTGGTCATTGCCCCAACCCCAGTTGGCGTCGTCCGTGACCGTGCGGCGGACCTCGTTGTAGAGGTCGGCGCCGACGACGCGCTTGTTCTCCTCGTAGCGCTTGGCGAGGAAGAGCCAGTCGGCCTCCCACCGCTCCGTGGACTGGCTGGTGTTCCAGCGCTCGTTGCCGTCGAGGCCGCAGCACCAACGCGAGGTGTTGGTGTGATTGTTGAGGACGACGGCGAAGCCCTCGGCGGTGGTCGCCTCGATCACCGCGTCGAACACCTGGAGCGGGGTCCTGCCCTTGAGGGAGGGGTTGGCGGCGACGGAGGCGTCCGGGACGGGCCGCTGGTCGTGCAGCATCTCGTTGGAGAACGGCAGTCGGATGCTGTTCACGCCGAGCCGGTGGAAGTCGGCGAGGACGGACGCGATCGGCGTCCGGTCGAGACCGAGGGGCATCTGGTCGGACTTCTCGCCGGCGTTGTGGGAGGCGGGGTCGGCGATGTCCCCGGAGCCGGTCCAGGAGCCCTGGGCGCCGTGCCAGTTGACGGACTTCAGCTTGAAGCGGTCGCCGTCGGCGTCCACGACGTAGCGGCCCCGCGTGCTGAGCGGCGGTTGCCAGCTGTCGGCGAGCCGGGCGCCGGCCGACGAGGAAAGGGGAGCGGGTGCGGGGGCGGGCGCTGCAGGCGCGGCGGATGTCCCGGCGGCCAGAAGGGCGGCGGCGAGCGCGGCCCCGATGAGGGTTCTCTTCATGACGCCTTCGCGTGTGAGGGACGGCCGACTGAGGGGTCAGCTCAGTCGGCGGGAAGAGGGTGCGCGCAGCATGTTTACGTAAACTACTCGTGAGTACAAGGCCCGAAGCACGGTGGGATTCGGCGCACGGGACCCCGGTCGGAAGCGCCGCGGGTCAGCGCGGCAGCGCGGTGAACACCTCGATCCAGAAGCGCTGGTGCTGCTCCGAGGCCCCGACCAGGTACGTCGACCGCAGCTTCGGCGGCAGCAGGGCCACCAGCCGCGCGACCGCCGCGCGGTGCTTCTTCAGCTGGGACAGCTCGGCGTTGGCGATGATCTGGTGAACCGTGTCGCTGTCGTCGCCGCCCTCGGGGGACTCCTCGGCGGCGCGGCGCAGCCGGGCCTCCCAGGAGTCGACCTGGCGGGCCAGTTCCCGCAGGCCGGTCACCGGCCGGTTGTTGAGCCGGTCGATCAGGGAGGTCAGCGGCACCGGGGCGTACTCGCCGTCGCCGAGGTACACGGTGCCCATCTCCAGCGGCAGGCCCCGCTGGTGGAGCTTGATCAGCCGCTCGATGGTCCGCTTCGTGATCCACGCGCGGCCGTCCTCGTCGATGTCGTGCTTCCACCAGTCGAGCACCGTCTCGGCCACCGGCCCGTATGTGCCGATCAGCCACTCGTTGGCCGGGATGTCGCCGGGCTCCACGGTCAGCGAGGCCGTGAAGCGGGTCGCCTGGGCGATGTTGTTCCGCGACACCAGGAGCTTGCGGCCCAGGTGGTACGGCGGGTTCTGCACGGCGATCTGCGCCCGCAGCCCCTCGATCGGCCGGCCCGCGAGCGACCACTCCTGCGTGATCTCCATCAGCTTGGCGAACGCCGCCTTGTCCTTCGGCCGGTTGTACTCGTCCCAGACGATCGCCTTCGGCTCCGCACCGGTGAACGCGGCCGCGAGCAGGTTGTCCAGGGACCCGTCCGGCGTCGGGATCGGCGCGCAGAGGTCCTCCACATTGGTCACCGGCAGCGAGAAGTACAGCGGCTCCCGCCCGTCCATGCCCTCCCGCACGGTCTGCCGGACCAGCTCCGTCTTGCCGCATCCCGGCGGGCCCTGGAGCAGCACCGTCCAACGATTGCGCAGCGCCGCCCGCACGACCTCGCGGACCGGGTCGGGGATCGTCGCCGGGTTCGGCACGTCCAGGGCGGTCGCGATCCGGTCGAGGATCTCCGACGTCCGGTTCGGCCCGGGCCGGCCGTGGGGATCCGGCTCGACCAGCCGCAGCCGCTCGCCGTTGACCAGCGGAAGGCCCCAGCGCAGCGGGAAGCCCTCCTGCGCGTTGGCCAGGATGTGGTCCAGGGTGCGAGGGGAGAGGAGTTCGCGCAGCGCGGGGCTCAGCGACGCCCACACCCGGAAGACCCCGCCGAGGTCCCAGCGCCGGTACTTCGCCGCCAGCTTGAACCGCCACGCCGTGTCGTTCGCGGTGATCCGGACCGTGACCATCCGGTCGAGGATCGCCAGATCGCTGCGCCGGGCCGCCGTCTCCGCCAGCGACTCGTTGTCCGCGAGGAACACGCCGATGCAGCCGAGCGCCCGCAGGTCGTACCCGCCGAGCGTCCAGTTGCAGGCGATCTGCATCAGCTGGGACTGGATCGACTCGCCGGCCTGCAGCGAGTCGTCGATCAGCAGCACGAACGGCCGGCCCGGCTTGAGCTGGCTCATCACCAGCTGGCGCAGCACCAGTTCGCCGGTCGCGGGGTCCCGCACCGGGGCGTTGGCGAGCAGGTCGTCCGGGGTGAGGTTGGCCGCCGGGACGAAGACCAGCTCGGCGTCCGGGTACGCCTCGGCGACATGGGAGAAGAACGTCGCCGTCTTGCCGATGCCGTGCTCGCCGAAGACCTGCCCGGTCTGCCCCATGTCGATCATCGCGTCGATGAAAGACTCCAGCCGCGACACACCCGTCCAGCCCTCCGGCGGCTGCGGATAGGTGGCGTTGGGCCGCCAGCGGACGGCCGGCGCGGGGGTGGTGGTCATCTCGATCCTGTCGTGACGCGATGGCAGGCCATCGGGGGAGTGTGGGCGTCGGGCCAGTCGTCGCCGCCCTCGGTGATCAGCCAGATCCACTTGTCCGGCTCGGCCGGGGCGATGTGCGGGGCGTAGCCGTCGGTGAGCATCACCACGGCGTCCGGTGTCGCCTCGAACGGCCGGCCGTCGATCTCCGTGCGGCCCTCCACGTAGTCCGCGACGGCCTGGAAGCTCGTCCCGCCGCCCCCGTACACCCTCTGGCCGGGCACGAACGGCATCACCACGCTGTCGAAGGACAGCCAGTGCGCCTCCACCCCGTCGATCCCGCCGACCAGCTCGGTCAGCCAGTCGACCACGTGGTCCGGCATCGAGCCGGAGGTGTCGTACGCGATGACCAGCACCTTCTGCCGGACCGGTCCGCGCCGCGACAGCATCGGATCCAGACCGAGCGCCGCCAGCAGCGCGCCGCGCTTCTTCGGGTACACCAGCCGCTCGCCGTCCCGGAGCTTGGACGCCACCACGTCCACCAGCCACCGCTGCCACCAGTCGACCTGCCCGGTCCGCGGCGTCTGCCCGCGCAGAAGTCCCGCGCCGAGCCGGCCCCACATCCGGGAGATCCGGTCGGTCGCCCCGTCCGTGCGGTGCAGCAGATCGCTGATCTCCTGCTCGGCCACCGCGTGCCCGCGACGCCCGGCGAGCAGCGAGTTGAGCAGCACGGAAGAGACCGTGGCGTCGACGGTCTCCTGGTCGGCGGGGATCTCGGCGTCCGTGAGATGAATGCACAAAGAGGACGCCACGGGCGGGTGGGCCATCCGCTTCAGCTCGCCGTAGACCGTCATGTCCGTGGCGATGAACCGCCAGTACTCGACTGGCTCCCGGCCGTGCGCGCGCAGGTCCTGCTCGTACGCCTCGTGGATGGCACGCGGGTCGATGCCGGCCGGGCGGCCGTCGTGCAGCGGCAGCTCCTGGCTGCCCAGGCGCACCATCGCCACATGGTTGATGGACACCTCGGCGGCCAGCGTGAACACCGGGTCGTCGCGCAGCTCGGGCTCGACGAAGAGGTGCCGGTGGACGAGATGGCGCGCCTCGTGGAAGAGGACGAACTTGACCCCGTCCAGGCCGAGCTCGACGAAGAACTCCGGGTTGTACAGGAGCAGGCACGTGCCGTCACCGCTCGCCACGACGGCGGCGGTGTCGACCGCCGTCGTCGGTATCTGGTGGTGGCACTTCGCGTACAGCCACGAGGCCACCGCCGAGCCGGACAGGCCGAAGTCGAGCAGCGCGGCCTCCTTCAGCCGCCGGGCCTCGGCCACCAGCGCCTCGTCGGCGGGCCGCCACCGCTCCAGCGCGCGCCGGTCCGTCAGGTCGATCACATGGCGCGGCCGTCCACCGCGCTCCCCGTACGCCATGGCCCCCGTCCGCCCCCTTCGTACCCGCTCATTGGTATCAAGGCCCACCGACAACGGGCGAATGCGATTTCGCCGAGGCCGTCGCCGCGCCGCGGAGCGGTTGCCCTAGGATCGGCGGCAAGGCGGGGCCGTAGCGCAGAGGCAGACGCACCGGTCTCCAGAACCGGAACACGCTGGTTCGACTCCAGCCGCCCCGCCCCTCTCGCCTCCTCCGGCCGCCGGGCCCCTCAGGCGATCGCGCCGGAGGTGACGATCAGCTCCGGCACCGTGCCGGTGAACGTCGGCAGCAGCTGCGCGAGCACGGCCCAGGCCTCGACATTGCCGCCGAGCGAGCCGCGCACCAGCGGCCGCAGCGCCGCCTCCGCTTCCGCCAGCCGGGCCGGGAACGCCCAGCGGCCGGTGTCGAGGACGGCCAGGACCGTGAGCGCCGACCGCCACTCCCGGGCATACGCCGCCGGACTGTCGACGATCCCGCCGCGCCGCATCCGGTACGCGTACGACGGGTGGTCCGAGAAACGGGCCCGCAGCACCGCCGGGCAGTCGACGCGGAGCGCCAGCGCCCACCGGGCGAACCCCGGCAGGGGCTGCTCGGCGTCGGCCTCGATCACGTCGGTCCAATCGGCGCGGCCGCACGCGTTGGCGGCCGAGCGGCCCTGCCGCATCGTCCGCACCGCCCGCAGCGCGGGGACCGCCTCGCCCGGGCCGAACAACCGGACCCCCTCGGGCATGGGCCTGTTCCGCAGGGCCTCCGCCAAGGGGAGGGTGCGCCCTTCCCCGGACTCCGCCCGGGGGGATCCCCATCTCGCTTCGCTCGCGGGGCCGAACGGCTCGCCCCGCAGCACGGCTGCCTCCAGCCCGCCGGCGAGGCCGCCGGCCAGGACCACGACCTCGTTGATCTCGGGCCGGTCGGCCTCCAGCATCCACAGCCGCGCGGAGGCCGGCATCTCGGACGCGACGACCCTGGGTACGGCGACCCAGCGGTCCGGCACGACGGCGGCGTCCGGGCGGTCCTCGACGCCGATCCGCTCGCGCACGCGCGCCGCGTCCTGCGCGTCGGCCAGGGAGATCAGCACGTCGAGCGCCCTGTCCCTGTCGCGTTTCTGTGGCATGGCCCCCGCCCCTCCCGTCGTCCCGTGTCCACGATCATGCCAGGTCCGCACAGGCGTACGGGAACGCGGCCGGGGGCCCGGAGCAGTCCGGCGTGCGGCCGGATCGATCAGGGCGGAGCATGAACGTGAGAACGGACGGCAAGCGGGACGACGGTGACCCCAGGAGGGTGCCATGCCCGACCCGGAGAAGACGCGTGCCGACGCGGTCGGCACCGGCAACGCCCTGGTCGTACTGAAGAACGTCGACAAGCACTTCGGCGCTCTGCACGTGCTCCAGAGCATCGACCTGACCATCGACCGCGGTGAGGTCGTCGTGGTGATCGGCCCGTCGGGCTCGGGGAAGTCCACGCTCTGCCGTGCCATCAACAGGCTGGAGACCATCGACTCCGGCGAGATCTTCATCGACGGCCGCCCGCTGCCCGCCGAGGGCCGCGAGCTGGCCGGACTGCGCGCCGACGTCGGCATGGTCTTCCAGTCCTTCAACCTGTTCGCGCACAAGACCGTCCTGGAGAACGTCACGCTCGGCCAGATCCGGGTGCGCAAGAAGGACAAGAAGACCGCGGAGACCCGTGGCCGGGCGCTGCTCGACCGGGTGGGCGTCGCCTCGCAGGCGGACAAGTACCCGGCCCAGCTCTCCGGCGGCCAGCAGCAGCGCGTGGCGATCGCCCGGGCGCTGGCCATGGAGCCCAAGGTGATGCTCTTCGACGAGCCGACCTCCGCCCTCGACCCCGAGATGATCAACGAGGTCCTCGAGGTCATGCAGCAGCTCGCCAAGGACGGCATGACCATGGTCGTCGTCACCCACGAGATGGGCTTCGCCCGCTCCGCCGCCAACCGGGTCGTGTTCATGTCCGACGGGCGGATCGTCGAGGAGACCACCCCGGACGAGTTCTTCAGCAATCCGCGCAGCGAGCGCGCCAAGGACTTCCTGTCGAAGATCCTGCACCACTGACGCCGCACCACAGGCGCACCGACACCCAGGGGTGAACATCATGAAGCGATCAAAGGTCAGCAAGGCCACCCTCGCCGCGGCCGCAGCGGCCGCCCTCGCCCTGACCGCCGGCGCCTGCAGCGACGACGGCGGGAGCAGCAGTGGCGACGGCGGCGACGACAAGATCACCGTCGGCATCAAGTACGACCAGCCCGGCCTCGGCCTGAAGACGCCGGACGGCACGTACACCGGCTTCGACGTCGACGTGGCGACGTACATCGCCAAGGAGCTGGGCCACGATCCGAAGGACATCGTCTTCAAGGAGGCCAAGAGCGCCGACCGCGAGACGCTGCTGCAGCGCGGCGACGTGGACTTCATCGCCGCGACCTACTCGATCAACGACGAGCGGGCGAAGAAGGTCGACTTCGCCGGACCGTACCTCCTGGCGCACCAGGACGTGCTGATCCGGTCGGACGACAAGAGCATCACCAAGCCCGCGGACCTGAACAACAAGAAGCTCTGCTCGGTCACCGGCTCCACGTCCGCGCAGAACGTCAAGACCAAGCTGGCGCCCAACGCCCAGCTGCAGGAGTACGGCGGGTACTCGGAGTGCCTGACCGGTCTGGAGAACGGGGTCATCGACGCGCTGACCACCGACGACTCGATCCTCGCCGGCTATGCCGCGCAGGACGAGTTCAAGGGCAAGTTCAAGCTCGGCGGCTTCAAGATGAGCAATGAGAACTACGGCATCGGAGTCCAGAAGGGCAGCGAGCTCAAGGCAAAGATCAACACCGCGCTGGAGAAGATGGTCGCGGACGGATCCTGGGAGACCTACGTCAAGAAGAACTTCGGTCCGGCGAACTACCAGAACGAACCCGCACCGAAGGTCGGCGTGATCGTCAAGTAGGCAGGCCGCCGTGTTCGACTTCCTCGAGGGCTACGACCTGCTGGGAGCCTTCTGGGTGACGGTGCAGCTCACCGTCTACTCCGCGATCGGCTCCCTGATCTGGGGGACGCTGCTGGCCGCCATGCGCGTCAGCCCCGTCCCCCTGATGCGGGGCTTCGGCACCGCCTACGTGAACATCGTCCGCAACATCCCTCTCACCGTCATCATCGTCTTCACCTCCCTGGGGCTGTTCCAGACCCTCAACGTCAGCCTCGGCGCGGACGACTTCAAGACCATCAATTTCCGGCTCGCCGTGCTCGGCCTGATCGCCTACACCTCGTCGTTCGTCTGCGAGGCGCTGCGCTCCGGCATCAACACCGTCCCCGTCGGCCAGGTCGAGGCGGCCCGCGCCATCGGTCTGAGCTTTCCGCAGGTGCTGAGGCTCATCGTGCTGCCGCAGGCCTTCCGCTCGGTGGTCGGCCCGCTGGCCAACGTCCTCATCGCGCTCACCAAGAACACCACCGTGGCCGCGGCCATCGGCGTCGCCGAAGCGGCCCTGCTGATGCGGGAGATGATCGAGAACGAGGCCCAGCTCATCCTCATCTCGGCGATCTTCGCGTTCGGCTTCATCTGCCTCACCCTGCCGACCGGCCTGTTCCTCGGCTGGGTCGCCAAGAAGGTGGCGGTGAAGCGATGAAGCACGGCACCACCGTCCTGTTCGACGTCCCCGGCCCCCGGGCCAAGCGGCGCAACGTGCTCTACACCCTGGTGTTCCTCGTCGCGCTCGCCGGGCTGATCTGGTGGGTGGCCGTCAGCCTCGCCGACAAGGGACAGCTCGAATGGTCCAAATGGGAGCCGTTCTTCACCGACTCCCGGGTCTGGGACACGTATCTGCTGCCCGCGTTGAAGAACACCCTGATCGCCGCGTCCCTCTCGATGGTCCTCGCCCTGCCGCTCGGCGCGATCCTCGGCATCGCCCGGCTCTCCGACCACCGGTGGGTGCGCGGCGCGGCCGGCACGGTCGTGGAGTTCTTCCGCGCCATTCCGGTGCTGATCCTGATGCTCTTCGCGAACGCCGCGCTCTCCGAGTTCACCGACGTCAGCCCGGAGAGCCGCCCGCTGTACGCGGTCGTCATCGGCCTCGTCCTGTACAACGCCTCCGTGCTCGCCGAGGTGGTCCGGGCCGGCATCCTCGCCCTGCCCCTGGGGCAGACGGACGCGGCCAAGGCGATCGGCATGCGCAAGGGCCAGACCATGACGTACGTGCTGCTGCCGCAGTCGGTCACCGCGATGCTGCCCGCGCTGGTCAGCCAGCTCGTCGTCATCGTCAAGGACACCGCGCTCGGCGGCGCGCTGCTCGGCTTCTCCGAACTGCTCGCCTCGGTCCGCCCGATGAGCGCCAACTACGGCGCCAACACGATCGCGAGCTTCACCGTCGTCGCCGTCATCTTCATCATCCTGAACTTCGCCCTCACCACCTTCGCCGGGTGGCTGGAACGGCGGCTCAGGCGGGCCAAGAAGTCCACCGGCGCGGTGGTCGGCGTGGACGCCGTGGAGGAGCTGGCGACCCCAGGCGAGCACATGATGCCGCCCGACGAGACCAAGTGAGAAGCGGAGCACGGATCCGGCCAAAACCGCGTTCAAGGTACGCCTTACGGGTCTCTCGGGCTTCCCCCCGAGACGGGACCCCACCTGCGTGTTGACCGCTTTATGGCGCCGTCTCATTCCGGCCATCCGACGCCCGGACGTTCCCTGGACGGCCTAACGTGCATTCGGCCCCTTAAGGGGTGCGGAACACGGGTCGGCTGGGGGTGACCCGAAGACGGCGTGCACGAGCCGGTGCACCCGGAGATGGGGGAACGTTGATCAGCTACGCCGCGACCGCTGACGATGTCGCGAAGGTTCGATTCTCGATGTCTCCGCTCGGGGAGACCGTCTACAGCTTCCGGATGCTCGCCAGCCCCGAGCGCAGAAAGCAGCACCAGCCCTGGGTCGAGGACGTCCGCGGCCGGCTGAAGGGCGTCGACCTGCGCCCGCTGCGGGCCGTCATCCCGCCCACCGGGTACGTACCGGACTTCCTCACGCCCCCGCCGGCCGTCGCGCGCCAGGGAGCCGACTCCGGCATCGACCGCGAACTGGAGGCGGTGCGCGCCACCTCGCCCACCCACTTCGTCGACGAGGTGGCCTGGATGGCGGGCGACACCGGCACCCCGGCCGCCTGGCGCCAGGAGGCGGCGAAGCTGCACCGGCGCATGCTCGCCGAACCGGAGAAGGCCATCCGGCATCTCACCGAACTGCTGCGCACCTACTGGGAACTGGGCCTCGCCCCGTACTGGCGGCGGATGCACGCCGGGCTCCAGTCGGACATCCGCGACCGGATGCGGGTGATGGAGAACTCCGGGGCGGCCTCCGTCTTCTCCTCGCTCAACGGGCGCATCGGATGGCAGGACGACCGGCTGACCGTGCGCAGCGCCTACACCTTCGACGAGACCCTCGGCGGCCAGGGCATCGTCCTCGTCCCCAGCGTCTTCTGCGGCCCGGAGGTGCTCACGATGCTTCCGCCGCTCCAGTCCATGATCGTCTATCCGCGGCCCGAGGTCGCCGCCATCTGGCAGAGCCACGGCCAGGAGCGGCCCAGCCCGCTCGCCGCGCTGCTCGGCAACGTCCGGGCGGCCGTCGTCGAGGCGCTCGCCATGCCCGCCTCCACCACCGAGCTCGCCGCCGAGATCGACGTCACCCCGGGCGCCATCAGCCAGCATCTCGCCGTGCTGCGCGGCTGTGACCTGGTCACCAGCCACCGGGCCGGCCGCCGGGTCATCCACTCGCTCACCGAGACCGGCGAGGCGCTGATCCGCGGCGCCGAGTACCCCCGGGGACGGGTCGCCTGATCTGCCGTCGGGCGGATTCACCGGGCGGATTTAGACCCAGCTAAAAGCCTTGGGGCGGCTCCCGCACGTGTGTTTGGCTGATGCCGCACGGTGATGAACGCGGGCCTGACCCTCCCGCCGGCCACGTCACCGCACGACCCACGACCTCACCTCACCCACCCCGTCCGGAAGGGAAACATCCTGGTGCCCGCAACCACATCCGAGGACAACCGAGTCCACGACGTCGTTGTCGTCGGAAACGGCTCGCTCGGCCTGTCGCTCGGCCTCACGCTCGCCCGCCGCGGCCTGAGCGTCGCTGTGCTCGGCCGCCCGCACCGCCCGGGCGCCGCGTCCTCCGCGGCCGGCGCGATGATCGGCACGTTCGGCGAGGTCACGACCACCCTCCTGAAGAGCGACTACGGCCGCACCAAGCTCGACTGGGCCTACCAGGCCAGCAAGCTGTGGCCGGAGTGGCTGGCCGAGCTGTCGCCCGACTCGGACGGCACCGACCTGCTGACCGCCGACGGCACCGTCGTCATGCTGAACGCCGTCGGTCTGCCCGAGATCGACACCCAGAACTACAAGGCGATCCGCTCCACCCTCATCGAGTACGGCGAGAAGTTCGAGGACATCGACCCCGAGAACATCGAGTGGCTCGACGCCGAGCCCACCGGCCGCCCGCTGCAGGCGATGTTCCTGCCCAACGAGCACGCCGTGAACGCCCACGCGCTGCTGATCCGCCTGGAACAGGCCTTCCTCGCCGCCGGCGGCGTGATCGTCCCCGAGCAGGCCACCTGCGTCGAGCAGAGCGGCGGCAAGGTCACCGGCGTCGCCCTGGAGTCCGGCGCCGTCCTCGCCACCGAACAGCTGGTGCTCGCCGCCGGCGCCGCCTCCCAGACGGTGCTCGACACCGTCCCCGACCAGGCCGCCCGCATCCCGCGGCTGATCAGCGGGTACGGCGTCTCCGCCCTCGTCGACACCGAGGACGGCACCACCCCGTGCAGCGTCATCCGCACCCCCAACCGGGCCTTCGCCTGCGGCCTGCACGTCGTGCCCCGCGGCGACGGCCAGGTCTACGTCGGCGCGACCAACATCATCTCGCCCGAACCGCGCGAGACCCCGCTCATCTCCGACGTGCTGTTCCTGCTCAACTGCGCCAACCGGCAGGTCCGCCGCGACCTCGGCGAGAGCGGACTGCGCACCCTCCAGGTCGGCAACCGGCCCGTCGCCCTCGACGGCATGCCGCTGCTCGGCGAGACCGGCCTGCCGGGCCTGTTCATGATGACCGGCACCTACCGGGACGGCCTCACCCTCTCCCCGCTGCTCGCCCGCGAGATGACCGCGCTGCTGCTCGGCGAGGAACCGGCCATCGACCTCGGGATGTTCGGCCCGGTCCGGGCCCCCATCCAGCCGCTCACCCGGGAGGAGGTCGTGGAGACCACGGTCACCCACATGCTCGCCACCGGCTACGAGTCCAACTGGCAGGTGCCGGTCGAGTGGCCCAACACCATCGAGCACTACCTGCGCGTCGCCTACACCCGGATCGCCGACGAGTTCGACCCGCAGTTCACCCCGCCGCCCGAGCTGCTCGCCTCCTCGCGCATCCACCCGACCCTCGCCTCGGCCCTGCGCGAGTACTACGCGGCCAGCCACGCCGCCGCCCAGGGCTGACCGGAAAGGACCGACGACGGTGGTCGACCAGCCACTCGAAGAACTGCTCCACGACGCCGAACGGGTCCTCGCCGACAGCGGCGTGTGGAGCCCGCGCGAGGACGCCGAAGCCCTCGCCGCCCACGTCCTCGGCCTGGGGGAGACCGCACCGGAGCCCCGGCTGCCGGTGCCCCCGGCCGCCGCGGACGCACTGCGGGCGCTCGTCGCCCGGCGGGCCGACCGGATTCCGCTCGGACACCTCACCGGGCGGGCCCGGCTCGGCGGCATCGACCTCACCGTGAACGAGCACGTCTTCGTGCCCCGCTTCCCGACCGAACTCCTGCTGTCCTGGGGGCTCTTCGCGGTCGAGAAGACCGAGGCCCCGGTCGTCGTCGACCTGTGCACGGGATCGGGCGCGGTCGCCCTCGCGGTCGGCCACGCCCGTCCCGACGCCGCCGTCCACGCGGTCGACCTGGACGAGAACGCCCTCGCCTGCGCCCGCGGCAACGCCGCCGCGCGCGCCCGCGCCGGCGACACACCGATCACCGTGCACCGGGGGGATGTCACGGACCCGGCGCTGCTCGCCGACCTCGACGGCCGCGTGGACCTGGTGCTCGCCAACCCGCCGTACGTGCCCCTGGGCACCCGGCTGCTGCCCGAGTGGGGCGAGCACCACCCCCGCACCGCCGTCTTCGGCGGCGCCGACGGCCTCGACGTGATCCGCGCCGTCATCGACTGCGCGGCACGGCTGCTGCGCCCCGGCGCCGCCCTGGCGATCGAGCACGGCGACGCGCAGATCGACGTCGTGCCGGTGCTGCTCGACGCCACCGGGCGGTTCTCCTCCACCGAGGGACACCACGACCAGGAGAACCGCCCCCGCTACACCACGACGTTCAGAAAGGCAGTGGCATGACGACGACCTCGAGCGCCGAAGCCGGTCTGGCAGACCTGCGCGCCGAACTCGACCTCATCGACGCGAAACTGCTCGACACCCTGAAGACCCGTATCGACATCTGTGTGCGCATCGCCGAGTTCAAGCGGGAGCACGACGTCCCGATGATGCAGCCGCACCGCATCGGCATCGTCCAGGAGCGCGCCGCCCGCTTCGGCGCCGAGCACGGCGTCGACGGCACGTTCCTGCGCCGGCTGTACGAACTCATCATCGAGGAGACCTGCCGGGTCGAGGACCTCGTCATCGACGCACCCGCCGCGGACCGCGCGTCATGAGCGGAGTCACCAGGCCCGCCCGTCCGGTCCGCACGCTCCTGGTCGACAACTACGACTCCTTCACCTACAACCTCTACCAACTGCTCGGCGAGGTGAACGGGCAGCCGCCGGTCGTCGTCCGCAACGACGTCGACTGGTCCGCGCTGCACCTGGGCGACTACGACAACATCGTCGTCTCGCCCGGCCCCGGACGCCCCGACCGCGACCGCGACTTCGGCGTCAGCAGCCGCGCGATCCGCGACTCCGGACTGCCCGTCCTCGGCGTCTGCCTCGGCCACCAGGGCATCGCCGCCCTGTTCGGCGGCGCCGTCGAGCACGCGCTTGAGCCGATGCACGGCCGGCTCTCCGCGATCACCCACAACGGCGAGGAGCTCTTCGCCGGGCTGCCCTCGCCGTACTCCGTGGTCCGCTACCACTCGCTCGCGGTCACCGCGCTCTCCGACGAACTCGAGGGCGTCGCCTGGACCGAGGACGGCGTCCTCATGGGGCTGCGCCACCGCACCCGCCCCGTCTGGGGCGTCCAGTTCCACCCCGAGTCGATCTCCAGCGAGTACGGCCGCGAACTGCTCGCCAACTTCCGCGACCTGAGCCTGGCGCGCGGCGAGCGGGCCGCAGCCAAGGCCCCGGCCGCGTGGGCGCCGCCCGGACCCGCGACGCCCTCGTACCACCTCAACGTCCGCGTCCTGGACCTGGAACCGGACACCGAGGAGACCTACGCCGAGCTGTTCGCCGCCCAGCCGCACAGCTTCTGGCTGGACAGCGGCTCGCACGCCGACGGCAACGCCCGGTTCTCCGTCCTCGGCGACGGCAGCGGCCCGCTCGCCGAGTACGTCACCTACCGCGTCGCCGACCGCACCGTGCGGATCGAACGCCCCGGCCGCCCCGACGAGTCGGTGGCGCAGGGCTTCTTCGACTACCTCGACGACGAGCTGCGCCGCCGCGCCCTGCCCGCCGACGCCAGGCTGCCGTTCTCCTTCAACCTCGGCTACGTCGGCTACCTCGGCTACGAGCTGAAGGCCGAGGCCGGCGCGACCGCCGCGCACACCGCGGCCACCCCGGACGCGGCGCTGCTGTTCGCCGACCGCGCCGTCGTCGTCGACCACGACGAGCGCCGCACCTACCTGCTCTGCCTCAGCACCGAGCCGGCCGACCCGGAGGCCGCCAAGTGGCTCGACGCCACCGCCGGCCGGCTCGCGCTGCTGCCCTCCGAGACCGTGCGCGAGCGCCGCCCGCTCACCGAGGGCGCCCCGCTGGCCGCCGCCTCGCTCGTGCAGCGGCACAGCGAGCAGGAGTACCTGGCGCGGATCGGTGAGTGCCTGGAGGAGATCCGCAACGGCGAGTCGTACGAGATCTGCCTGACCAACACGGTCTCCACGGCCACCGTCCTGGAACCGCTGGGCACCTACCGGATGATGCGGTCCCTCAGCCCCGTCCCGTACGGCGCGCTGCTCGACTTCCCCGGCGTCGCCGTGCTCAGCGCCTCCCCGGAGCGGTTCCTGACCATCGGCACGGACCGGGTCGCCGAGTCCAAGCCGATCAAGGGCACCCGGCCGCGCGGCGCCACCGCCGAGGAGGACGGGGCCCTGCGCGACGGGCTGCTGGCCAGCGAGAAGGACCGGGCCGAGAACCTCATGATCGTGGACCTGCTCCGCAACGACCTCAACACCGTGTGCGAGGTGGGCTCGGTGCATGTGCCCAAGCTGTTCGACGTCGAGACCTACGCGCCCGTGCACCAGCTCGTCAGCACCGTGCGCGGCACGCTGCGCGACGGCGTCTCAGCGGTGGACTGCGTCCGGGCGTCGTTCCCCGGCGGCTCGATGACCGGCGCGCCCAAGCTGCGCACCATGGAGATCATCGACCGCCTCGAGGAGGGGCCGCGCGGGGTGTACTCCGGCGCGCTCGGCTGGTTCTCGCTGGGCGGCGCCGCCGACCTCAGCATCGTCATCCGCACCATCGTGGCCACCCCCGAGGGCGCGTCGTTCGGCGTCGGCGGGGCGGTGATCGCGCTGTCCGACCCGGCCGAGGAGTTCGAGGAGACCCTGGTCAAGTCGCGCGCGATGACCGCGGCCATCGCCGCGGGCGCGGCCGGCCCGGTGCCCGTGCGGGCCGAGGCGGTGGACGCGTGAGCGCCGCGGCCCGGGCCGGGGGC
>NZ_DATCVQ010000173.1:0-17072 GCF_036566765.1 Streptomyces sp. | reverse complement strand
AGCAGCCGGTCGACGGTGACTTCTCCGCGTTGTTGCTTGGGCGGCATGCTGGTGTCCCGTCGACGTCCTGATGATCAGCCTACGGTAGTGCAGTGCTGCCCTGATCAGTGCGGAGCTGCGCACAGAGCTTCGGTGCGGAGCTGTCTACTGCAGAGCCGCCTCGATCCGCTCCGCGAGGTCCAGTACGTGGTCGGCTCCGAGACTCCATCCGCGCAGGCTGGTGTGCCGGCGGGTGCGGACGAGCAGGACGGACGCGTGCGGCATCGGGTCCACCGCCAGCAGCCGCTCCGGGTGCTCCTTCACGGCGGCGAGCGCGTGAGCGCGGTCGAGCAGGCTGGGGTCCGCGTTCAGGCGCCCGGTGATCGCCGGGTCCCCCTCGAAGACGGAACGGCCGCCCCGCTCGGGCCCCTGGGGTGCGCTCAGGGCGCACCGCGCGGCGACCGGCGAGAGCAGGGGCACGGCGTAGACCAGGTCGCCGAGCGAGCGGCCGTCCAGGACGGGATCGACCGGGCCCGCGGGATCGTCCGCATCCGTGGTGCTCATGATCGAGGCCCGCAGTTCGAAGGGGCGGGGCGCGGGCGCGTCGACGTACACGTAACAGTGCGTCGGCGCGGGCGCCCCGCCGAACCGTTCCCGCGGCGGCAGCAGACTGTCGGCCGGGACGCCGCTGCTCTCCGCCAGGAGCGGCACCGCCGGAGGCGCGTGGGCGAGGCCGAGCTCGTCCTGAAGAGCGCGGGCGATGTCGCAGGAAGGCGGCTTGCGCAGCAGTGCGGCCATGAACGTCCCCCGTGACTGTGTGCCGGGTCCGGATGTCGGGACACCACAGTATGAGGTTGTTGATGATGCAATGGAGTTCGTTTCTAGAACAATCCTCGATTCGCTGAACTCAGGCCCCCGGATGGTGTATTCAGGCCAGCGTCGCGATCAGCAGCTCGGCGAACTCCCTCGGGTGTTCGGTGGCCCCGACGTGCCCGCCCGGGAACTCCACGACCTGTGCATCGCACAGCTCCGAAAGGCGTGCGGCGGGTCCGACCAGCGGCTCGACGCCGCGCGAGTCCCGTCCGGTCGCGAGGACCAGCCGGTCCGCCGCCTCGCGGAGCCCAGCCACGTCGGGAACGCTCGCCGTGAACGGGCACAGCACGTGCTCCAGGAAGACCGGCAGGTTGGCGTGCATGCGCGCCGCCATCTGCTGGATCTCCGGCGGCAGTTCGGTCGCCCGCTCCGCCGAGCGCTCACCGCCGAGTCCCTCGCTGAAACGCGCCATCGCCGCCCCGACGCCCTCCTGCCGCAACAGCTCACGCACCTCGGCGAAGAGTGCGCGGTACGGCGCGGGCTCCGCCAACAGCTCGATCAGGGGCGGCTCGTGGGCCACGACCCGACGCAGCCGGCCGGGGTTCCGGGCGAGCAGCCCGAGCGCGGTGATCGCGCCCGAGCTGCTGCCGAGCACGTATGCCTCCTCGTCGGGCGCGACCAGGTCGAGCAGCCGGAGCGCGTCATCGCTCCACACCTCGACCCGCTGGTCCGCGAGTGGGCCGTCGAGCGGACTCCGGGACAGTCCGCGCTGGTCGTACGAGACCACCGTGTACCGCTCCGCCAGCAGCGGGGCCATCCCCGCGTACAGGCCGGCGTCGCCCGCGCCGCCGGGTATCAGGAGCAGGACGGGACCGCTGCCCCGCACCTCGTAGTGCAGCGTGGCACCGGGCACGGGCAGGGTGCCGGTCTGGACCGTTGCGGTCGCCGTTGCCGTCGTCGTCTGTGTCGTCGTCACCGCGGTCACTCGTTCCCCTCGGGCCTGGTCGGCCAGTTCGTCAGCAGTACATGGAGCGCGTCGAGCGAGCGCGACCAGGACTCCCGCACCTCACGGGGGTGCGCGAAGCCGCCGCTCAGCTCCAGATGGATGTAGCCGTGGAAGGCGCTGCGCAGCAGGCGGGCCGCGTCGGTCAGGTCCGGATCAGCGAGGCCGTAGCCGCGCAGCATCCCGTACGTGAGCTCGACGCTGCGGCGCAGGCCGACGGAGTCGGCGACCTCCTCCGGCTCCAGCCGCATCTGGGACGCCGCGTAGCGGCCGGGGTGGGCCAGGGCGTAGTCGCGGTACGCGTCGGCGAAGCCGACGAGCGCCTCCTTGCCGGACCGGCCGGCCACGGCGACGGCGATGCGGTCCGTCATCTCCTCGCCGGCCAGCAGCGCGACGCGCACCCGCAGCTCCCGCAGGTTCTTGACGTGCGAGTACAGGCTCGCGTCCTTGACGCCGAACTGCCGCGCGAGCGCGGACACGGTGACCTTGTCGATCCCGACCTCGTCCGCCATCAGCGCAGCCGCCTCCGTCAGACGGGCGGCCGTCACTCCCGCACGCACCATGCGGCACCTCCTTGCTAGTGTCTCAAGGAAGAAACCTAGGACCTCTAGGCAAGATCGTCAACAGGGAAGCCGCCCCTGCGGGTGCACTGGACACGCGCGCCCTGGTTGTAACAGAATCTGTTGCAACACGAGCGGCGTCGATGGCTTCGGGCGGGAGGTGTCATGAGTACGAGCAGTCGGATGACCGTGGCCACTCACGCGCTGACCTGGATGGCGTGGGTCTGCCCCAAGCGTCCCGACGGCATCGTGACGTCCGAGCAGATCGCCTCCAGCGTCAAGACCAACCCCGTCGTCATCCGTCGCGTCCTCGGAAGTCTGCGCGATGCGGGACTGGTGGAGTCGCAGCGCGGGCAGGGTGCGGGCTGGCGGCTGACCCGTAGCCCGGAGTCGATCACCCTGAGGGACGTCTATCTCGCAGTGGAGCCCGATCCCCTGATCGCCCTGCACGCCGCGCCCCCCAATCAGGACTGCCCCGTCGGGCGGGGCATCCCGCCCGTACTGCGTGAGGTGTACGACCGCGCGGAGGAGTCGATGAAGGCCGAACTGGCAGCCGTCACCATCGCCGACGTGGCGAGAGAGACGGTTCCCGGAACCTGAGCCGGCCCCGCAAGCCAGTCCCATCCCATCCACGCCGGTCGGCCCTCGCGGGCCGGCCTCTCTTCGGCCCAATGTCGTAACCGAATCTGTTACATCCGCCCATATGGAGGTCCCCGCATCGTGAACCGATCGCTCTTGGTCCTCGCCGCCGGCATGTTCGCCATCGGCACCGACAGCTTCGTCATCGCCGGCATCCTGCCGGACGCAGCGCACTCCCTCGGTGTCCCGGTCGGCACCGCGGGCTGGCTGCTCACCGCCTACGCCTTCACCTATGCCGTCCTCGGCCCTGTCATGGCGGCGCTCACGACCCGTTGGCCGCGCCGCACCCTGTTTCTCACCGGGTTCGCCGTCTTCACCGCCGGCAACCTCGCCACCGCCTTCGCTCCGGGCTTCGAGGTGGCCATGGTCGCGCGGGCACTCGCCGGGATCGGCGGCGCCATGGTCAGTCCCGCCACCGTCGCCGCGGCCGCCGCGCTCGCGCCACCGGAGCGTCGCGGCCGCGCGATCGCCGCGGTCATGACCGGCCTCAGCGCCGCGACCGCGCTGGGGGCGCCCATCGGCACGGCGATCGGCAGCCTCACCGGCGACTGGCGGGCCACCATGCTGTTCGTCTCCGCGCTCGGCGTGCTGGCCGCCGCAGGGATCGCCCTGCTCCTGCCGCCGATATCGACACCCCCATCGGTGCCGCTGCGCACCCGCGTCGCTCCGCTCGCCGACCGACGCATCGGCCTGATCCTGCTGACCACCCTCCTCGTGTACACCGGTCTGTACACCGTGTACTCCTTCATCGGCGAAAGCCTCGATCGCGCCACCGGCGGCAGCGGTACCACCCTCGCCGCCCTGCTGTTCGTATGGGGACTGGCGGCCACCGTCGGAACTCTCGGCTCGGGCCGTCTGCTCGACCGCTTCGGCAGCCGGCGCATCATCAATGCCTCGATCGCCATCGCCGCAGTCGACTTCGCCCTCCTGCCGTGGACAAGCGCTCACCTGCCCTCCGCCATCGCGGCACTCGTCGTATGGGGCGTCTGCGGCTGGGGACTCGTGACACCGCAGACCCATCGACTGATCACCGCGATGCCGACGGCGGCGCCTGTGCTCACCGGCCTTGCCTCGGCCATGATCTACGTCGGTGTCTCCATCGCCCCCCTGGTCGGGCAGACAGGAATGGCGTGGTTCGGCGCGTACTGGCTCGGTCCCGTCGGTGCGGCGTTCATCGCGCTCGGCCTCGGGGCGGCGGAAGCGGCGCACAGTGTCATCCACCGACACGCGAGGCGCAGCGAGCCCACGGCACACGAGTACGGCCCCACTCCCTCTGGTCGAGGGGTGGGGCCGTCGTTCGGCTCGGAGGTCAGTCGCGAGCGGCGTTCTTCTCCTTGATGCGGGTGGCTTCCTTGCGCGCCTCGGCCTGCGTGGCGCGCTCCTTCTGGAGCCACTCCGGGTTCTCTTCCTTGAGTGCGTCGATCTGCTCGGTCGTGAGCGCGTCGGTGACGCCCCCACGGGCAAGGCCGGAGATCGACACGCCGAGCTTCGAGGCGACCACGGGCCGCGGGTGCGGGCCGTTCTTGCGGAGCTCGCGGAGCCACGCCGGCGGGTCGGTCTGGAGCGCGTTGAGCTCCGTGCGCGAGACGACGCCCTCCTGGAATTCTGCGGGGGTGGCCGGCAGGTGCACGCCGAGCTTCTTCGCGGCGGTCGCGGGCTTCATCGTCTGGGGGGTGTGCTGCGCTGTCATACGTCGAGAATATCGAGCATGTGCGCTGGTCCCGACCATGCCCGGTAGCCTGGACCGGTGACCGGCTCGGAAGAATCCCCCTCGTTCCGGCTCGCGTACGTCCCAGGAGTGACCCCCTCGAAGTGGGTTCGGATCTGGAACGAGCGCCTGCCCGACGTCCCCCTGATCCTGACTCCCGTCGCCGCCGGCGACGCGCTCGACGTGCTGCGGAGCCGCGGGGCGGACGCGGGATTCGTGCGCATGCCGGTGGACGACGAGGACCTGAGCGCGATCCCGCTCTACACCGAGACCACAGTCGTGGTCGTCCCCAAGGACCACCTCGTGGCGGCGGCCGAGGAGGTCTCCGTCGACGAGCTGGCCGACGAGATCCTGCTGCACCCGCTCGACGACACGCTCGACTGGGAACAGCCGCCGGGGAAGCCCGCGTTCGAGCGCCCGGCGACGACGGCGGACGCGATCGAGCTGGTCGCGGCGGGCGTGGGGCTCCTCGTGGCGCCGCAGTCGCTGGCCCGGCTCCACCACCGCAAGGACCTGACGTACCGGACGGTCACCGACACCCCGCAGTCGCGGATCGCCCTGTCCTGGCCGAAGGACGAGACCACCGACATGGTGGAGGACTTCATCGGCATCGTCCGGGGCCGGACCGTGAACAGCTCGCGCGGCCGTCAGACCGCCTCGGAGGGCTCGAAGCCCGGCGCGGCGAAGTCGAAGGCGACGGCGGGGCGGAAGCCGGCCGCGGGCAAGTCGACGTCGGCCGGCAAGGCGCAGGGCCGGTCCGCCGGGCGGGGCGGTCGTAGCGGCGCTGCCGGTGCGAAGGGCGGCAAGCCGGGGAAGCCTCGCCGCCGCTCGTAGCCTCGCCGACCGGGTCGATCAGACCGCCCCGAGCGGCAGCAGATCGGGCCGCTTCGCCGTGCGGCCGTCGCCCGAGGACCGGCCGCGCAGGCGGCGCACGATCCAGGGGCCGAGGAACCCGGCCGCCCAACTGAGCTCGGTGGCCGCGGCGCGCAGACCCGTCGGGGCGGCCGCTGCAGCTGGCAGGGGACGGGTCCAGGCGTCGTCGCTGCCGGGCAGTTCCAGGGCCTCGGCAAGCGCGGCGGCGATGCGGTCGTGCCCCAGGGGGCTGGCGTGGAGCCGGTCCGCCGACCAGAGCCGGGGGTCCGTGGTGACCGGCCGGTTCTCGGTCTCGGCGACCATGACGCCGTGCCGCGCGGCAGCGGTGCGGATGCGGCGGTTGAGGTCGTAGACCCGGGGCGCGAGCGGCCGGGCGAGCGGCGCGATCCGGCCGATGTCGGGAAACGTCACGGTGGCCACGTCGGCCCCGCCGCCCCGAAGTGCGGCGAACATCTCCTCCAGGTGCCCGGCGACCTCCGCCGCGTCGAAGCGCGGCCGCAGCAGGTCGTTGACACCGGCGACCACGGTGGCGAGGTCAGGGTTCAACTCCAGTGCGGGACCGAGCTGTTCGGCACGAACCTGCCCGGCGAGCCGTCCGCGTACCGCCAGATTCGCGTACTGCACCCGGCCCCCGGGATCGGCCGCCGCGACCCGCTCCGCGAGCCGATCCGCGAACCCTCGCAGCCCCACGACGTCGTCCCCGTCGCCGACCCCTTCGGACTGACTGTCGCCCAGCGCGACGTACCGCTGGTACACACGGCTCGGTATGGGCATCTGACCCCCGCCTTCCACTCCCGATCCACCTGTCATCGACGATACATGCGGATGTGTCTATTCGCATTGTTGATTAATTGTGAGGGCTGCCAAGGCGTCCGGAGGCTGCCTGTGCCCCGAACGGCCCAGCGGTTACGGTGGTCCGGTTCGAAGATCCTTGGGGAAGGAACCGCGTGATCATGTCCGACGAGCCGAGCGCGTCGCGAGAGCCGTACGAGTCGCACGTGCTCCTGCGTACCGAGGGGCGTGCCGGGTTCATCACGCTCAATCGGCCGCGGGCGATCAACGCGCTCACCCACCCCATGGTGCGCCGCATCGACGAGGCGCTGACGCGGTGGGAGGGTGACCCGGACGTCGAGACCGTCGTCATCGAGGGGGCCGGCGAGCGCGGGCTGTGCGCGGGCGGCGACATCCGCGCCATCCACGACGACGCCCGCGCCGGCGGAACGGCGTCGACGGAGTTCTGGCGCGACGAGTATCGGCTCAACGCGCGCATCGCCCGTTTCGGCAAGCCGTACGTCGCGTTCATGGACGGCATCGTGATGGGCGGCGGGGTCGGTGTCTCGGCCCACGGGTCCGTACGGGTCGTCACCGAGCGCTCCCGCGTGGCCATGCCCGAGACCGGCATCGGCTTCGTGCCGGACGTCGGCGGCACCTATCTGCTGAGCCGCGCGCCCGGCGAACTCGGCACCCACCTCGCCCTCACCGGTACGCCGATCGGCGCCGCGGACGCCCTGGCGACCGGGCTCGCGGACCACTTCGTACCCTCCGAAGACCTGCCCCGGCTCGCCGCCGAGCTGACCCGCGCACCCGCACACCAAGCGCTGGCCCGCTGTGCGCGGACCGCTCCGCCCGGCGCCCTCGCCGACCGGCGCGAATGGATCGACGCCTGCTACGCGGCCGACCGGGTGGAGATCATCGTGGAGCGGCTGTTCGAGTTCGGCGTGCCCGAGGCGAAGGAGGCCGCCACCACGCTGCTCGCCAAGTCGCCGACCGCCCTGAAGGCCACCCTGGCCGCGATCCGTCGCGCCCGGCGGGCGGATTCGCTCGAGTCCGTCCTGAACATGGAGTTCCGGCTCTCCTGCGCCGCGCTGTCCTCCGCCGACCTGGTGGAGGGCATCCGCGCGCAGGTCGTCGACAAGGACCGCGACCCGCGCTGGTCCCCGGCCACGCTCGCGGACGTGACGGACGACGACGTCGCCCGGTACTTCGCCGCCCCGGCGGCCGGTGACCTCGGCTTGGCAGTCCCTGCCTGACGGAACCTCCCGGCGTCCGGGCGGCGCCGCCCCTCCCGTGGGGAGGCCGGGAGGGACGGCGCGGCCCCGCCGCTGCGCGCGGCGCAGGGCGGGGCCGTGGTGGCGCCTCGCATCTCGGGGGGCTGCCAGGTGCCGCGCTCAGCATGGCACCCGCTCCGCCGCTGGCAACAGACTCGTGCAGGAACGAGTCACGGGCATATGCGACGCGTGACGAAGGGCGGTCCGCCGCCCGTCACACCTCGGCGACCAGCGCATACCTCTCGTCGTCCACCGTGCCGCCCCACAGCTCCGACTCACCGCTCAGCGGCTCGATACGCAGCGCGGAGACCAACGGCCGTACGGCAGCGGCCAGATCGTCCGCGGTGATGCCGCCGTTCCAGGGCAGCGACTCCGCCCCCGCCACGTACGGGATCCCGCTCTGACCGGCCTCGCGCCACCGGCCCTCGACCAGTACGAGCCGCCCGCCCGGCCGCAGTCGCCCCACCCACTCCGTGAGCGCGGCCTCGGGATCGGGCAGCGTCCATACGAGGTGGCGGGAGAGGAGGACGTCGAAACGCTCCGCACCGGTCGGCGGCTGCGCCGCGTCCCCGACGAGGAAACGCCCCGTCAGTCCGGCGTCCCGGAGCTTCGTTCTGGCCTGCTCCACCATGCGGGGCGCCAGGTCGACCCCGGTGACCCGGTGGCCCGCGCCGGCCAGGAGCAGCGACAGAGAGCCTGTGCCGCAGCCCACGTCCAGTACGTCGAGGCCGTCGGCCGCCCCGGTGGGCAGCCAGGACTCCAGCCGAGCGGCCCACGCGGCCCGGGTCCGGTCGGCCCGGAGCCCGTGGTCCGGCTCGTCGTCGAAGGTCGCCGCGGCGGCGTTCCAGTAGGCGCTGATCTCGGTAGTGCGATCGGTCATACGGCCGATCATGGCAACCGCCACTGACAACGGGTCCGTTACGCTGCCCACCGAACGGCACGACGGGGGAGCGGTGCCCGTCCCGAGGAGGACAGCATGAACGACGCAGCCGGGTTCGAGGGGATCTCCCCGACCACTCTCGCCGACGTCCTGGGGCGCGGCCAGGTCATGGACATCGGGATCCGCCCGCTGTGGGGGCCGGTGCCGCGGGTGGCCGGCCCGGCGTTCACCGTACGATGCGCTCCCGGTGACAACCTCATGCTGCACGCGGCGATCCACCGCGCCCCGGCGGGGGCGATCGTGGTCGTCGAGTCGGGCGACACCGACTACGCCCTGGCGGGCGGCAACGTCTGCGCCGTCGCGCAGCGCCGCGGGATCGCCGCCTTCGTCCTGGACGGGCTGATCCGCGACCTCGCCGAGGTCCGCGAGATGGGCTTCCCGGTCTTCGCCCGCGGCGTCATCCCCTTCCCCGGCGCCAAGGCCGTCGCCGAACCCCTCAACACCGCCGTGCGGTGCGGCGGGGTGGAGGTGGCGGCCGGTGACATCGTCGTCGCCGACGAGGAGGGGATCGTCGTCGTGCCCGGCGGCCGTACGGAGCAGGTGCTCGCGGACGCCGGGAAGAAGCTGGCCAAGGAGGCCGACGAGTCCCTCGACGACTGGGAGCGGGAGCACCGCGCCCGGATCGACGCGATCCTGACCGGCCAGGGCTTCGAGGGCGTCTAGCCTCGGCAGAACAGGCCGTACTGGCGGGATTTGCAGGCCCTTGGGCCCGCAGGGCCGAACGCGCCGCGCCGAGGCGGCCGTTCGGGCCGGCGGGCTTCCGCCGTTCGCCCCCGGCCTATCGGAAAGCGGCGGCGTACCGCGTGGCCCAGTCGGCGAAGGGGCGCGGCGCACGGCCCAGTACTCGCTCGACGTCGGGGCTGATCCGCAGCTCGCGGGGGGTGGGCTCGCCCAGGATGTTCAGCGTCGTCTCGACGACCGGTTCGGGCATGAAGCGCACCATCTCCGCGTGTGCCTCCGCGCGCGTCTGCTCCACGAAGCGGATCGGCTCGCCGAGCGCCTCGCCGATTGCCGCGGCCCGCTCCCGGGGTGTGCTGAGGGCGGGACCGGTCAACTCGTAGACCTGGCCCGCGTGTCGGCCCTCGCGCAGTGCCGCCGCGCCGACCTCGGCGATGTCGTCCGGGTCGATGACCGGCAGACCGGTGTCGGCGAACGGCGCGGCGATCGCGCGCCCGGCGCGGACCGACTCGACCCAGGCGAAGGAGTTGGAGGCGAAGCCGCCGGGCCGGAGAATCGTCCACTCCATGCCCGACTCCCGCACCGCGTCCTCGAATCCGCGGGCTATGTCACCGTGCGAGGCCGACTCCGGCCGGGTCGCCACACCCTGGGACGAGAGCAGGACGACCCGGCTCACGCCGCCCGCCTTTGCGACGTCGAGGATGTCCCGCGGGCTCAAGAGGTGGGCGCTGGGGCCGCCGTTCTGCAGGAACAGCGCGTCCGCGCCGTCGAGGAGGGGGCGCAGGCCGTCGGGGTCGGCGAGATCCGCCGGCACGTGCCGTACTCCGTCTGGCACGTCGGCCGCCGAGATGCTGCGCGAGGTGGCGGTGATCTGCTCGCCGGCGGCGGCGAGGATCCGTACGAGAGAGCGTCCTACGTTCCCGGTGGCGCCCGTCACGACAATCACAATGAACTCCCTTGTAAACAAGCATGGTTGGCAATGCCCCGGAGGAGCGTGAGCCGCTCCGGAGAGTCCCTCTCGGGGCGACATGAGGACGCTAACAGCGCTCGTATAGTAGGTACCTAGAGGATAGTGACTGAGGGAAAGGGAAGTACGTGGCGACGAAGGCGAGTCGGCAGACAGCAGTGGAGGTCGACCCGGAGTTCGCGTGCCCGGTCAGCCCGGTCGTGGACATCGTGTTCAGCCGGTGGACCACGCCGATCCTGTGGGCCCTGCACGCATACGGCCGGCAGCGCTTCGTCGAGCTGGAGCGGCGGATCGGCAGGATCACCCCCAAGGTGCTGACGCAGCGACTGCGCCAGCTGGAGCGGGACGGCCTGGTCGTGCGCACGTACTACGCCGAAGTTCCGCCCCGGGTCGAGTACGAGATCAGCGAGCTCGGCCGCAGCCTCGCCCCGCTCTTCGCCCACCTCGCGGAATGGGCTGCCGACCATCTCGACCGGGTGGAGGAGGCTCGCGAGGCCTACGACGCGGCCGACGGTCCGCGGTGAACAGCCCCGTCAGGTTCCTTCTTACTCGGGGGTAGGCTCGCGCGCACCCCTTGTTGTACGGTCCGTCTAACAAGCGGGCGGACGGAGCGTGGGCGTCGCTCCGTCCGCCTGCCCACGCCCTGTGCCCTGCGTACACACACGCACGAGACAGCGATCAGTGACGTCGCACCGTCGAGCCGAGGAGCCGCAGCATGGCCAGCAGCACCGTCCGACCGGAGGCCGGAAGCCGGGATCACGGCGGGGATCACGGCGGGGATCACGACCGAAGCCGTGAGTACGAGCACGAGCGCGAGCACGCGGTCGCCCGGCGACTGCTCGCCTCCGCCGCGATCCTGGCCTACGACCCGGCCACCGAGGTCGACTGGGACACGCCGCTGGACAAGGACTTCCACGGCGCGAGCCCGGAGTGGTGCTCGCTCTACGGCACCGCGTACTGGGACGAGATGACCGAGGCGCAGCGCAAGGAGCTGACCCGGCAGGAGGCCGCGTCGGTGGCCAGTACCGGCATCTGGTTCGAGATGATCCTGCAGCAGATGGTGCTGCGCGACATCTACGCGAAGGACCCGACGGACGCCACGTTCCAGTGGGCGCTCACCGAGATCGCGGAGGAGTGCCGGCACTCGATCATGTTCGCCCGCGGCGCCGCGAAGCTCGGGGCGCCGGCGTACCGGCCGCCCCGGTACGTGCTCGAACTCGGCCGCGCGTTCAAGACGGTCGCCTTCGGCGAGGCCGCGTACGCCGCCATCCTCGTGGCCGAGGAGGTGCTCGACGTCATGCAGCGGGACTGGATGCGCGACGAGCGGGTGGCGCCCTTCGTCCGCACCATCAACAACATCCATGTGGTCGAGGAGTCGCGGCACATGAAGTTCGCCCGCGACGAGACGCGCAGGCGCCTCGCCCGCGCCGGCCGGACGCGCCGCCAGATCCAGGCCTTCGTGGTCGCCGTCGCGTCCTACTTCATCGTCACCAGCATGGTGAACAAGAAGGTCTACGAGAACGCCGGGCTGGACAGCGAGCGGGCGCTCGCCGAGGCCAGGGCCAACCAGCACCACAAGTCCATGATGCGATCGAGCTGCTCGGGCCTGATGGACTTCCTGGCCTCCGCCCGCCTCCTGACCCGGCCGGCGCTGATGTTCTACAAGCGCGCCAACCTGATCTGACCCGACCGTTCCGAGCTGATCCGAGCGACGACATGACCTACGCCATCACCCAGACCTGCTGCAGCGACGCCACCTGCGTCTCCGTCTGCCCGGTCAACTGCATCCACCCCACGCCGGAGGAGCGGGCCTTCGGCAGCACGGACATGCTGTACATCGACCCCAAGGCCTGCATCGACTGCGGCGCGTGCGCCGACGCGTGCCCGGTCGACGCGATCTTCCCGGTCGATTCCCTGACGGGCCCGAGCAAGGAGTACGCGGCGATCAACGCGACGTACTACGCGCAGACCGAGGCCGCAGCCGACGCCGCCGAACCCACCGACCACGGCCCCAACTTCCACGCCTGGGGCGAGCCGTCCTTCCCCCGAGTCCTGCCGTCCGACTTCGCGCCGCTCAGGATCGCCGTGGTCGGAACCGGCCCGGCCGGGATGTACGCCGCACAGGACCTGCTCCTGCACACCGACGCCGAGGTGACGCTCGTCGACCGGCTGCCGGTCGCGGGCGGCCTGGTCCGCTACGGCGTCGCGCCCGACCACCCCGCCACCAAGAAGGTCGGCGAGACGTTCTCCCGGTTCCACGACCATCCGCGGGTGCGGATGTACCTCGGACTGAACGTCGGCGGCGACGTCACGACGGAGGAACTCGCCGCCCACCACGACGCGGTCGTCTACGCGGTCGGGGCGTCCACCGACCGCCGCCTGGCGATCCCCGGCGAGGAGCTGCCCGGCAGCCTCTCCGCCACCTCGTTCGTGGCCTGGTACAACGCCCATCCAGAGGTCGCCCCGGACGCGATCGACCTCTCGGCCGAGCGGGTCGTCGTGGTCGGCAACGGCAATGTCGCCCTCGACGTCGCCCGCATCCTGCTCGCCGACCCCGACGCCCTCGCCCGTACCGACATCGCCGACCACGCGCTCAAGGCGCTGCGCGCCGGCGCGGTGCGCGAGGTCGTCCTGCTCGGGCGGCGCGGACCCGAGGACGCAGCGTACACCGTGTCCGAGATGCTCGCCCTCAAACACCTGCCCGGGGTGGACCTCGTCGTCGACGACCATGACCCCCGGATCGGGGAGGCGATCGACGCCGCCGCGCCCAAGGGCAAGGCCGCGATTCTGCGCGACGTCGTCCGCGAGAGCGTCGACTGGACGGGCTCGCCGGAGGGGGGCCGCCGCCGCATCGTCCTGCGCTTCCACAGCAGCCCGTCGGAGGTGTTGGGCGAGGACCGGGTTCGGACTGTGCGCACAGCGACCGCTACGGGTTCCGCGGACATCCCTGCCGGACTGCTGCTGAGGGCCATCGGCTACCGGGGCGCACCGGTCGCCGACCTGCCGTTCGACGAGGCGACCGGCACCATCCCGCACGAGGGCGGTCGGGTCGTCGGCCGGCCCGGCACGTACGTGGTCGGCTGGATCAAGCGCGGCCCCTCCGGCGGCATCGGCGCCAACCGCACCTGCGCCGCCGAGACCGTCGGCACCCTGCTCGCCGACGCCGTGGCCGGCGCGCTGCCCGCGCCCGCACACGGTGCGAAGGCCTTCCACCGCCTGGTCCGCCGCCGGGCCGCCGACCTCGTCGACGCCCGCGGCCTCGGCGCCATCGAACGCACCGAGACCGAACGCGGCACCGCCGCCGGCCGCCCCCGCGTCAAACTCGCCACCGTCGGCGAGCTGGTGGCGGCGTCGAAGCGCCGCAGCCGCTGGGGGCTCGCGCGCTGAAGCGCTCCGCAACGCGCCGAAGCCCCCGATCTCGGGCGTACATCATCCGGTGTACGGGGTACTCGCGCGACGTACCCCCGGGTGACTGCGCGCGGACGACGACGCCACGCGTCCGCCTTCGTAGCGTCCTCTTCATCGACCCGATGAGGAGGAACGCATGAAGACGATCCGGGACACCGGCCGGCCGGACCTGCTGCGGCGAGGGACGGTGGCCGCCCTCGCTGCGGCGTGCGCGGCGATCGCCGCGACGGACGTGCTCAACCCGCAGTACAGCCCGGTGAGCGAGGTGGTCAGCCGGTACGTGAACGGCTCGGTCGGCTGGCTCGTCACCCTGGCCCTGCTCGCCATCGGCGCGGCGTCGGCGGCGCTGACCGCAAGGCTCGGCCGGCTGTCCGGCCCGTCGACCGGCCGGACCGCCGCCCGGAGAACCGGCCGGGCGGCACTGGCCGTCTGGGCGGTCGGCGTCCTCGTGGCGGCGGCCTTCCCCGCCGATCCGCCCGGCCGTTGGAGCCGTCCGTCGGTCTCCGAGATGGTGCACGGCGCGGCGGCGTGGCCGGCGTTCGTCGCGCTGCCGGTGGCCGCGCTGCTCCTGACGGGGTCGCTGGCCGCCCGGTGGCCGGTCGGCCGTACGGCGCTGTTCGCGGCCACGGCCGCGTCGGTCCTCACCACCGTGGCCCTCGCGGTCTGCCTGGTCGACGTGATGGACGGCCCGTCCCTGGGTCTCGGCTCCGCGCCGACCCTTGTCGGTCTCGTCGAACGGCTCGCCATCGCCGCCGACCTGGCCTGGCTGGCCCTGGCCGCGACGGCGACCGCCCCGCGCGTCCGGGACGACAGGAACGTCCATGCATGATGGGCGCATGACGGCTGACCCGACCGCCCCCACGGACACCGCCGGGAACCCCGTCCGAGGCTCCCTCCTCACCGACGTCGTCGTGGCCGTCGTGACCGCGGTCGGCGTCCTCGCCGGTACCGCGCTCCTCGGCGGCCGGCTCGACCAGGCGGGCGTGGTCCCTCTCGCCCTCCAGCTCGGACTTGTGCTCCTGCTGCGCCGCCGGTGGCCCGTGGCGGTGCTGCTGCTCAGCGTCCAGGCCGTCATCGTCTTTCGCAGTGCCGGCCTGACCGACGTCGGCTGGGTGTGGCCCGCCACGGCTGCGTACGTCACCCTGGCCGGCGACGACCGGCCGCGACGGCCGGGCCTGCCGTGGGCGATCTCGATCGGAGCGGTCGAGCTGAGCTTCGCCGCGAGTTGGGAGTTCGCGGCCGGCCAGGACCAGCGGACGGTGCTGGGGACTGTGGGTGCGGAGGCCCTGTGGCTGGCCCTGGTGCTCGCCGCGGCCACCGCCCGACGCAACGGTCGCCGCTGGCGCGCCGAACTCGACGCGGGGCTGCGGCGCGCCGCCGAGGAGCGGGAAAGGGAGGCGCGGCGCCGCATCACCGGGGCTCGCCTCCAGATCGCCCGCGAACTGCACGACGTCGTCGCCCACACGCTCACCGTCGTCGGGGTGCAACTGCGTGTCGCAACCGAGGCGTTGGAGGACTCGCCCGAGGAGGCGCGGGCTGCGCTCGCGACCGCGCAGCAGGTACGCAGTCGGGCCGTGCAGGACCTGCGCTCCCTCGTCGAGATCCTGCGTGACCCCGACGAAGGGGCGGACGACGGCGGTTCGGAACCGCTGAACCTCGCCCCGGAGACCGGCCTCGACGGACTGTCCGACCTGCTCGAACGCATGCGGGCCAGCGGCCTGGAGATCCATTTCGACGCGACGGGGGACACCGGCTTCCTGCCCGCCCCGGTGGCGTTGGCCGCCTATCGGGTGGTGCAGGAGTCCCTGACGAACACGGTCCGGCACTCCGGCGCTCGCCGTGCCACTGTGCGCCTGCGCCGTGACGCCGAGCAGCTGAGCGTCGAAGTCGTCGACGACGGCACGGGGTCCGGGCCCGCCACCGGGTCCGAACCCGGCGCCGAGACCGCTCCCCGGGCCACGACCGGCCACGGTCTCACGGGGATGCGCGAACGGATCAGCGCGCTCGGCGGCTCCTTCAGCGCCGGACCGGACGGCGAACAGGCCGGTTACGCGGTGCGCGTCACCCTTCCTGTGCCAGTCTTCCCGTCATGACGATCAAGGTCCTTCTCGCCGACGACCAGGCCCTGGTCCGCGCCGGGTTCCGCAGTCTGCTCCGACGCACCCGCGACATCGAGGTCGTCGGAGAGGCGGCGACCGGCGACGAGGCACTGCGCGCCGTCCGCGCCCTGCGCCCGGACGTCGTGCTCATGGACATCCGGATGCCGGGCACGGACGGGCTCACCGCCACCGAACGCATCGTCGGAGACGCCGAACTGACGGGATGCCGGGTCATCGTCCTGACCACGTTCGAGACCGACGACTACGTCTTCGCCGCCCTGCGGGCCGGCGCGAGCGGTTTTCTCACCAAGGAGATCGAGCCCGACGACCTTCGCCAGGCCGTCAGGGCCGTGGCCGCCGGCGACGCGCTCCTCTCGCCGAGCGTGACCCGCAGGGTCATCGAGCAGTTCGGCCACCGGCCCGTCCTGCCGACCGACACCGAGGAGCGCCTGTCGGTGCTCACCGGCCGTGAGAGGGAGGTCGTGCACCTGATCGCGACCGGCCTGTCCAACGACCAGATCGCGAACCGCCTGGTCATCAGCCCGCTGACCGCCAAGACGCACGTCACCCGCGCCATGAGCAAGCTCGGCGTCCGGGACCGCGTCCAACTGGTCATCCTGGCGTACGAGACGGGCCTCGTCCGGCCGGGACAGCAGGATCCCGACGGCGTCCAGGACCGCGTGTGAGGGCCGGCGGAGTCACCCTTTCGCGCCCCGCCTCGCTCCGATCCAGTCACCTGTGCGGCTCTCCGCCGCACGGGTGACTTCGTGCGACGGACGCGCGGGACGCGGACCGGCCGCCGACGGGGGCGTACGGTGACCCTGCGCGGCGGGCCTCGTTGCGCCCATCCGCGTACCCGAGGGAGACGGTGTGACGGAGACCGGTCCGCAGGAGCGTCCCGCGCCGTCGGGCGGACGGGCGTCGCTCCGTGTGTTCGTGCTGTCCGGCTCGTCCCGGGTCGCATCGGTGAACGGACGCCTCGCCGAACTGGTCGCCCGGCTCGTCGTCCGGGCCGGCGCCACGGCCGACCTCGCCGTCCTGCGCGAGTTCGAGACCCCCACCTACGACGGAGACGCCGAGGCCGAACTAGGCCCGCCCCCGGGCGCGGTCGCGCTCCGTGACCGCATCGAGGCCGCGCAGGCCTTCGTCATCGCCTCGCCGGAGTACAACGCCTCAGTGCCCGGCGTGGTGAAGAACGCCGTCGACTGGGTCTCGAGGTTCCGGCCGCAGCCGTTCAAGGACAAGCAGACGCTGCTCGTCTCCGCCTCGCCTTCCATGGTCGGCGGCAACCGCGGCCTGTGGGCGCTCCGCGTGCCGCTCGAACACCTCGGGGCCCGTGTGTACCCGGACATGTTCA
>NZ_DATCVQ010000172.1:0-70940 GCF_036566765.1 Streptomyces sp. | reverse complement strand
GCACTGGCCGCGTTCCGGGACCGGGCCGAGGGGCCCGGATCTCGCGCCGTGCTCGGCGCGCTGATCGACGTACAGGGCGACGCGGCACCGGCCGTGCGGGCGGCGGTCGTCGACTGGATGACGGAGCTTCAGCCGCTGGGCGTTCCCGCGTGGACCCTCGCGGAGGCGGCGCGGGCGGCGGGCGACGTGCCCGCGGCCCGGGTCGTACGCGCCGCCGACCTGGACCAGCCACGATCGGCGGCGCAGCGGGAACGGTTGCTGGGGATGCTGGCGTCGGACGTCCCGGACCGACGGGACGCGGCCGCGCGCACGCTCCTCGCCTGGCCCGAGCCGGACGCCCGCGCGGTGGTGCTCGACGCGTACCTGCGCGGCCGGACGGACGTACCGGCCGGCTCCGCGTTCGTCGGCACCCTGAGCCGCGCCCTGCGCCGCGCCCTGACCGAGGCCGATCCCGAGACCCTGTTCCCGAGTGATGTGCCGCCCGGCTCCGAACTCGTCGCCGACCCGCACCGCGCCTTGATCGGGACCGATCCCGAGGTCTTGTCCGCGGCGGACCTCCCGCCCGGCTCCGCGAACGCCGCCGACCCACACCGCACCCCGACCGAGGCCGACCCTGAGACCCCGTTCGCAGCGGACGCGCCGCCCGGCTCCGCGAACGCCGCCGACCCACACCGCACCCCGACCAAGGCGGACCCCGAGGCCCCGTTCGCAGCTGACATGCCGCCCGGCTCCGCGAACGCCGACGTCCCACACCACACCCCCGCCGAGGCCGATCCGAAGACGGCGCTCGACGACGAGATGCGGGCCGACCCGTCGGCCCGGCTCGCGGCGGGAGTCGATGCGCGTCGGCTCGCTCGGCTCGCCGCAGGGCTTGACGCACGGGACCTGGAGCCGTTGCTGCCGGTGCTCCTGCACCTGTGGGAGCGCGGGTCGGCGGCCGCGCGGGCGGACGCCGCCCAAGCCCTGCGGCGCGTGTCCGCCGACGTTCTGGCCTCCCGCCTCCAGCCCCGGATCGCCGCCGGCGCCACCGGGCTGCTGGATCTGCTCGCCGATCGGCCGCTGCTGCGCACCCCCGCCCTGGCGCGGCTGAGCGAGCGCTACCCCGACGCGCGGCTCGTGCTCGTCGACGGGCCGTTGCGCGGTCCGGACGCCGCCGCGGAGGACGCCGCAGCGCTCCGCGCGCTGCGCGTCCGCACCCCGCTCGCCGCCCCGCGACCGCTCTCCCGCGAGGAGTTGGTCCTCCTCGCGCGGTCCGGCGAGCCGGAGCGGATCCGCCGCGCCCTGACCCATCTCACCGAGCACCCCACGCGCTTGCCACAGACCGAACTCGCCGAGCTTCTGGAGGAGTTGCTGGCCCACCCCCAGACCGGCATCCGGCTGCACGCGCACCGCACCTCTCGTGCGCTGCTCGACAGGGAGACCCACCTTCAGCTCACCGAGGTCCTGCTCGACGACCCGCAGCCGGACGTCGTGCGCACCGCGATCCGCGTGCTCGTACACGCGCGCCGGCGGCCGGCGATCCCGGCGCTCATCTCGCTGCTCGACCACGCGCACGTCACCGTCCGGCGGACGGCCGAGGACGGCCTCGTCGGCATCGGCTCCGCGGCCGTGCCCGCGCTGCGCCGCGCCGTCTCCCGCGCCCGCCCGGACCGGAGCGCCCGCTACGCGGCACTCCTCGCCCGCATAGCCGAGCAGGAGCAGGAGCAGGAGCAGGATCCGCCACGCTGAGTCACGCGCGCTCGGCGGCGTCGGCGCGCAGCAGCCGCAGGAACGCCTTGAGTCCGGCGATGATCTCCTCGTTGTCGCCCAGCCGGTCCACCGTCGCCTCGAACTCCCGCGCCAGGGAGGTGATCCGGCGGTCCGTGGCGTCGGTCCGGGCGTACATCGAGGCGCTCAACGCCTCGACGGTCCGGCGGAGTTCGGCCAGCGCCGCGTACTGCTCCTCCGCCTTGCCCTCCAGAACCGCCGCGCCGGCGAGCAGCCGGTCCACCCGCGCCCGCACCTCCACGACGTCGTCGCGCGGGTACGTCACGTCCTTGAGCAGGGTGCCGAGCCGTCGCCGCAGCTGGGCGAAGTACGCGCCTGCCGGACGGAAGAAGGTGCTCAGGAGGAAGAAGCCGGCGAACCAGTACCCGGTCGCGTTCCCCGTCGCCCACGTCACGGCGACGACGAGCCCTGCCGTCACGACGTGCCCGGCCACAGCCGCCCGCAGCATCATGCGGGCGATCCGCGCGGCCTCGGTGTCCCGCGCCTCCGGGACGACCAGCCCCTTCTCCCGGCTGACCGCGATCTCCGACAGCACGGCATGGGCCCGGAAGTACAGGTTCCACGGCAGGGTCAACAGCACGAGCAGCCACAGCAGGGCGACCACCCCGGCCCCGACCCCGAGCACGACGTCCGCCGGTACCCCGACGACGTACGCCGCCACCAGCACCCCCGCGACCCCCGCCACCGCGAGAACCGCCCCGAGCACCTTCCCCATGTCCGCCCCCTCGCCTCAGCCCCAGGGTGCTCCGGGGCCCGCGCGGGCGGCATGAGTACCGGTACTCAACTCAGGTCGGCGGTACGGGCCTTGGCCGCCTCGCGGACCTCCGGCTCCTCCATCGGATCGGCCGCCAGCGCCGCGATCTGCTTCCGCACGAAGGGTTCGTCCGGCGCCGAGGCGATCCCGAGCAGCCGCGTCGCCGGCTCGCAGTCCCAGAGCGATTCGACGTACGCCGGCTCCAGACCGGCCGGGTCGATCGCGGCGAGGGCCTTCAGGTAGGCGGTCCGCTCGTACGAGTGCGGTGTGCACACCCAGTACTTCCGCAGCAGGGGTACGGCGTCGGTCGCCTCGGTCCCGTGTCGGGCCAGCCCCTCGGCGATCAACGCGGGCCCGCACCAACACCGTTGTTCCCACTGTTTCTGGAGATCCGCCGTCAGAACCGGCACGTCCTGGGCCTCGCCCCGCTCCGCAAGCACCTGAATGCCCGTCCAGGACAGCCACGGCCGCTCGTCCTGTGCCCACTCCCGCGCTGCCGGCACGGCGAGTGCGCCGAGTCGTGCGACGGCACGCCCCAGCAGGGGCAGGCTGCGCTCGCCGTCGGCGGTGCCCAGCCATGGGACGAGCGGCACCAGGGCCGGCTCGGGCGGACGCTCCGACAACTCGCGAATTGCGTTGACTTTGGCATGGTCGGTCTCGCCCGGGTCGGCGAGCAGCGCGAGCAGTCGGTCGGTGCCGGCCTCGATCTGGAGCGCAGGCCGACACGCCTTCATTGCGGGCGGGCGGACGGGGATGCGGTCCCGCCAGCGCACCCAGGGCTCCGACTTCCCGTGGTACGGCCGCTCCCCGTCGAGCCGCGCACGGGCGACGTCGGCCAGGTCGTCCCACCATTCGACGGGCCAGATCCTGGCCATGTCCTCCAGGACGTCCATCCAGTGCCGGCCGTCGCCGACGTGGTCGCGCAGCGCCCCACGTGCCTCGACCGACCCGGCCAGGGCAAGCCGGCACAGCACTCCTGAGGCACGTTCGCAGTCGTCCTCGTCTCCGCCGAGGAGTGCGACGACAGGGTCCAGGGGCAGCTCCAGACCCTGCACCAGCCGGGCCAGGTAGAGGTCACGGTCGTCGATGAAGTCCCACCGCCAGTCGTGCGCGATGAGCTCGCGCACCACCGCGGCTGCCGCCGCCGGATCGCGCCTCGCCTGCCATATGCCGGACCCCCGTCCTCGTTTCAGCATCCCGGCGAGGGTGCGGGACCCCTCGTACGAGGGCTCCTCCGAGCTGTCGCTTGCTTCGTCCAAAGGGTCGCGAACCACCTTTCGTTCGTTCAAGGTCAGTAGTGACGTGGGGACATCACCTGGAGCTCCGCCTCCGGTGGCGAAGCGAAGAAGCAGCGTGGGATGCCGGGGCCGGGGGCGACGTGGACCGCGACCTGGGTCGGCGGGTCCGTCGGGAGGTCGACGGTGACCGTGACGGGGCGGTCGGCCGGGGTGGTGGCATGGCCGGTCTCCTTGCCGTCGACCAGGACCTCCACGACGGAGGTGTGGCCCGTCTGGACGGTGACGCTGATGGAGTGGCCCGCGTGGTCGATGTGGAAGTGATGGCGTCGTCTCATGTGATCCTCCGGCCGCACGGCACCCCGACGCCCCTTCTCCAGCCTAGGAGGGCGGGGCCCGGCACGCAGCCGAGTTTCACTACGCTCGTGATCATGGACACCTGCGAGGAGTGCGGCGGGACGGTGGCCCCGGACGGCCGCTGCTGGGAGTGCGGCAGGCCGCAGACGGGGTTCCGGGCCCGGGTGGAGGTCGGGGCGGACGGCGGAGGAGCGGCGGGGGTCAGCGATCGCGGCCGGGTGCGGGAGATCAACGCGGACGCGATGGTGGTGGCGGTGAGCGGGCGCTGGACGGTGGCCGTCGTCTGCGACGGCGTCTCGATGGCCCCGCGCTCGGACCGGGCGGCCCGCCTGGCCGCCGAGGTCGGCGCGGCGGCGACGGCGGAGGCACTGCGGGCGGGGGCGCTGCCGGAGCTCGCGCTGGCGGAGGGGGCGCGCCGGGCGGGCCGGTCGGTCGCCCGCCTCGCGGGGGACCTGGCCGGGGACTCGCGCCTCGCGGGAGACCGCGCCCCCAACTCACTCCCCACAAACGACCCCGCCCCACACTCACGCCCCGCGGACGACCCCGCCCCACACCCCTCCCCCGACCTCCCTCCCGCCTGTACCTACGTAGCAGCCGTCGTCGCTCCCGACGGTTTCTGGTGCGCGTGGATCGGCGACAGTCGGGCGTACTGGATTCCGGACGAGGGGCCGGGGTCGCTGCTCACCGAGGACGACGCGGGTGCGGACGAGGTGCTCACGGCCTGGCTCGGGGCGGGCGCGGGCGAGCCGGTCCCCCGGATCCGGAGCCTGCGGCCCTCCGGGCCCGGTCGGCTGCTCCTGTGCACGGACGGCCTGTGGCGGTACTTCCCCGACATCGCCGCACTGCGGGCCCGCACCCGAAGCCGCACCTCACTCACCGACGCCCGGGCGCTGGTCGCGCACGCCCTCGATCTCGGCGGCGCCGACAACGTCACGGCCGTGCTCCTCCCCGTACCGGGAGCCACCTGAGCGGGGTGAGCAGGCGCCGCCTCGGGCCTGGAACGGCCGCCGTCGGAATGTCGGAAAGCCGGTCCGTCGACGCTGCGGTATGCAGGTCATATGGACCCCTCGCAGCGACACGACCCACCGCTTGTGGCGCGGCGCGCCAGAACGGTGCTGCTGGGGGTCTCGTTCGCCCTGATCACCGTGGTGACCGTGGTGGACATCCTGTCGCCGCCCGAGGTCCATCTGGGTCCGTTCCTCGTCGCCGCGCCCGCGCTGACCGCGTCGTTCGCGGGGGCCCGGACGACGGCCCTGGTCGGTGCGGTCGCTGTGCTCGCGCAGGCCGGCGTGGCCATCGCGCGGACCAGCCTGACCGACCTCAACCACACGTACCAGATCTTCGCCCTGATCCTGATGTCGGTCGTGGTCACCTTCTTCGCCCACCTGCGCGAGGAGCACGAGAGCAAGGTGACCCGGCTCCGCTCCATCGCCCAGGCCGCGCAGGGCGCGGTGCTGCGCCCGCTCCCCCTGCGCTCCGGACCGCTGAGCATCGCGTCGCTCTACCTGGCGGCCGAGGAGGAGGCGCTGATGGGCGGCGACCTGTACGCGGCGGCCCGTACGGCGTCGGGGACGCGGCTGCTCATCGGGGACGCACGTGGCAAAGGGCTGGACGCGATCAGCGAGGCCTCGCTGGTCATGGGCGCGTTCCGGGTGTCGGCGGCGCGGGCGGCCGCGCTCCCGGAACTCGTGACGAGCCTGGAGGCGGGCGTCGGCTCGGCGCAGGACTCAGGGGAGACGGGCGAGGGGGACACGGAGGCGGAGTTCGCGCGCGAGGAGGCGTTCGTGACCGCCTTGGTCATGGACATCCCGGACGACGAGCCGGTCGTCCGGGTGGCGAACTGCGGCCACCCGCCACCGCTGATCCTCCGGGAGGGCCGGGTCGTCGCCCTCGACAGCGCCGCGCCGAGCCCGCCGCTCGGGCTGACGGCGGTCCTCTCCGCCGACGTCGTGGTCGAGTCCTTCCCGTTCCGTGTGGGCGACGTGCTGCTGCTCTACACGGACGGGGTGATCGAGGCCCGCGACCGGTCGCGGGCGTTCTACCCGCTGACGGAGCGCGTCGCGGCATGGGCCGGGGTGAGCCCGGCAGCGCTGCTGCGGCTGCTCTCCGACGACCTGCGCGGCTACGTCGGGGGCCGCCTGGGCGACGACGCGGCCCTCGTCGCCGTCGAGCGCCGGGCACCGGGGGCCGCATGGACGGGAGCCTCGTAAGCCGTCGTGCGCCCGAAGCCACGAGCGCCTCGCAAGCCGCCGTAGGCCGGGGCCTCGTATGCCCCGGATAGGCTCCCGCACCATGACCGTCGCTCGTTCCGTCGCCCTGTTCGTCGTTGCCGCGTTCTTCGAGATCGGCGGGGCCTGGCTCGTCTGGCAGGGGATTCGGGAGCACAAGGGGTGGGTCTGGATCGGGGCCGGGATCGTCGCGCTCGGGCTGTACGGGGTCGTCGCCACCTGGCAGGACGACGCGAACTTCGGGCGCATCCTCGCCGCGTACGGCGGGGTCTTCGTCGCCGGGTCGCTCGCCTGGGGCATGGTCGCCGACGGGTACCGCCCGGACCGGTACGACGTCGTCGGCGCGCTGATCTGCCTCGCCGGCATGGCCGTCATCATGTACGCGCCCCGGGGGAACTGAGCAGGCGCGGGAAACCCGGGTGCGGCGGTCGACGAGAGTCTGTGATCATGCCGGGATGGTGCACGCTCTCGAACCGCTCGTCGTCCGTCACACCCTGCGTCTGCCCGCCCGGAGTCTCCAGGCCGGACCAGCCCGTCACGGCGAGACCGTCGCGCGGCAGTTCGACACCGCGCTGATGTCCGTGGGGTTCAAGCTCTCCGCCGAGCTCCTGGAGCATCTGGCCGGGCTCTCCCCGGACACGGTGACCGAGACCGCCGCCGCGACCCTGGAGACCGTGCGCCGGATGGTCGGCGATCACGTCTCGCACAACGTGTACTTCCGCGACTTCCCGGCGAACGTGCCCGACACCTTCGACTTCTGGATGCAGTGCGTCGCCCAGGCCCTCGCCGACGACACGGCGCGCGAGAGCACGCTCGCCCAGCTGTCGAGCGGGGTGCTGAACCTGCTCACGCTGCCGACGTACGGCAACTACCGCCACACGTACGAGGAGATGCTCGCCGCTCACGACGAGCTGATCGCCGCGGCCGGCGACCGTACGACGGTGCTGCACCTCGGCCGCACCGCAAAGGACGAGGTCACCGCGCTGTATCTGGCGCTCGCCGGCAGCACCACGCCTCTCGGCGACGAGGCCCTGGCGGACCTCGCCGTGCTCGCCGCGGCGTGCGTGGACGGGCCGCAGCCCGAGGAGATCCCGGTCCGGGAGAACCGTGCCGTGGTCAACCGCGCCCGGCTCGGCGCCGGAGCCGGGCCGCTCCTGGACACCGTGACCGACGTGCTCCGCCTCGCCTGCGCGCTCGCGGACGGCGACGTCACCCTGCAGGAGCCGACGCGGCTGGGCGCCCTGTCCCGCCCGGTGCGCCGCGCGCTGCTCGCGGGGCTGGACTCCGTCGTCGCCGCGTCCCCGGCCAAGCTGGCCGACGTCGCCGCGCACCGCGAGGCGTGGAAGCGCCTCGGGGAGCGGCTGCACCCGCACGAGTACCCGAAGTGGCCGCACGCGGCGGAGGTGTTCGCCGTCGCCCGCGGCGAGAAGACCGTACGGACCCTCGACAGCCGCGTGGAGGAGCTGCTCGACCGGGGCGACGTCACCGCGGCCACCGAGCTGCTGAAGTCCGCGCCGGGCAGGCTGTTCCGGTCCCTGGACCGGCTGCTGCGCGCGGCCTGGGAGGAGACCCCGGAGCGGCAGCGCGAGGTGCGCGACGCCGTGGTGGCCGCCGCCGTCGAGGTCGCGCCGGAGGTGTCGGGGCGCGTCGTGCTGTCCGTCCGGGAGCACCTGCACAACCGGGGGCGCGGAGCCTTCGGCGCACCGCGGATCTTCGTGAACCGCGGCGGGCGTGCCTGGGTCGAGGCCGACACCCGTGCGGGCGTGCCGGCGACGCACCGCGAGCGTCTGATCGAGGCGCTGGACGCGGAGACGCGCCGCCGACTCCCCTCCCCCGGGCGGCTGTTGGTCGACCCGGACATCCTGGACGTGGCGCTGCCGCTCAGCGGCAAGGCGACCGCGGCCGGTCTCGGCGTGCTGCCCCGCGGGTCGGTGACCCCGGTCGACGGGGAGTTGCTGCGCTTCTTCGTGTACTGGAAGCAGACCAGTCGCGACACCGACTACGACCTGTCGGCGCTGATGCTCAACGCCGACTACTCGACGCTGTCCTGGCTGTCCTACACGGCGCTCACCGAGGTGGAAGGCGAGCACTCCGGCGACATCACCGAAGCGCCGCAGGGGGCCTCGGAGTTCATCAACCTGCGGCTTGCCGCGGCCCGCGGCCCGTACATCGTGCCGCAGGTCAACATCTTCTCGGGCGAGGGCTTCGAGGAGACCGCGGAGTCGTTCTTCGGCTTCATGCTGCGGGACGCCGACCAGGCGGGCCGTCCGTTCGAGCCGCGTACCGTGCGCATGAAGTCGGACCTGCGCGGCACGGGCCGGGTGGCGCTGCCGCTGGTGTTCACGCGGGACGAGGACGGCCGGTGGAACGCCAAGTGGATGCACTTCTACCTGAAGGGCAATCCGTCGAGCAATCGGGTGGAGGGCAACCGGGTGACGGTCGCGGCGCTGGTGCGCGGTGTCGTCGAACGTCGGCATCTGACGATCCGTTACCTCACGGATCTGATGGCCGACTCCGCCGAGAGCCTGACCGTGTGGGACGGCGAGACGATCCCGGACGCGCCGGTCACGTTCATCGGCCTCTCACGCCCCGACGGGCTCCCCGAGGGCTCGCGGGTCCTCACCCCGGAAAACCTGCGCGACGTGATCCCCGCCTGACTGCTACGGTTGGCCTTGGCGAGGCCATGAACGGGCTTCCTTCTCACCACTCCTTGAATCTAGTTCGTTCGCTTTCCTCGCCCTCGACTTCCGAACACGGCCGGCCCCGATCTCATCGGGCCGGCCGTTTCGTCGTCACAGGCCCAGCGGCGGCAGTTCGCGCGAGGTGTCCGCGGGGTCGTCGCGCAGCGACTCCCGCAGGGCGGCGCGCAGCGTGCGCTTCGCGACCAGCCGGGCCTTCGGGTGGTCGGCCAGGACCTCGTACCGCTCGCCGTAGCCGTCAGGCAGCGCGGGCAGGCGCAGGGCGGCGAGCGCCGCGTCGAGCGGGGCGCGGTCCGTGCCGGGGTCGCGCAGGGCGGCGGCGACGCGCCGCTCGTCGCCCTTCGGGAAGGCGGACACGAGCGCGGCGGCGGTCTCGGCGGCCTCGCCCTGTGCGGGGATCCCTTCGGGGCCCTGCCAGAAGTGGGACGTCACGACGGCGTGGTCGCGCACCAGGCTCAGCCCGTACCGGTCGGAGACCCGGGACACCACGAGGACGGGCCAGGGCTCGCCGTTGCTGAACGACCGGGCGAGCCGTACGAGATCGCCCTCGCCGAGCAGCGCGCGGCGCAGCCCGGGCCGCCTGCCGCCGGCCCCGGCGGCCGGCTCGTGGGAGGGGGCCGCCTCGACGAGCGTGATGCCGGTGCCGACGAGGGGCGCCATGCGGTACGTGACGCCGGTGAGCAGCGCGGCCTCGGTGACCTGTGCGACCGTCGCCGGCACCAGCGCGAGCTCGCGGCGGGCGCCGCCCGCGTCCGCCGCGGCGACCTCGGCCTCCGGCGGGCGTACGGCGCCGCCGAAGAACGGCGTTTCCTTGGCGACCTGGGCGCGCGCGCCCTGGCGGAACTCCAGGAAGACCGGGAGGCCGCCCAGGTAGGACCAGGGGTAGGCGGTGACGTGTCGGCCGATCGCGCGGAAGACGTCGAGGATCTGCTCGGCCGGTCGGCCGTCGCGGATCAGCGCGAGGGCCAGGTGGTTGCGGATCGCGGCCAGGCGCGGATCGCCCGGCGGGTGCGCCTCGGAGAGCGCGCGGGCGGCGGCTATCGCGGCGTTGACGCGGTGCTGCGCGACGGGGCCGTATGCGGTGGCCTCGTCGCCGTCGAGCCGTTCGTCCAGGGCGAGTTCGGTGAGCGCGACGACGGGCAGGCCGCGCAGCGGATGGTCTGCCGGGCTCTTCGCCGCCGCGCGCTCGGCGAAGTCGGCCATCTCCTCGTGCGAGCCGTGCCACTTGTCGGCGAGGTACTGCACGGCGCGGGCGTGAGCCGCCCAGTTGTGCGGGTCGAGGGCGAGCGCGGACGCCAAGTGGTCCTGGAAGACGTCCCGTGGCGCGGCCGCGCCGGTGTCGTGGGCGAGGACGGCCGCCCACGGGGTGGGGTCGCCCTGGTTGAGCGCGACCGCCTCCTCCAGGGCGGGCACGGCGTCCGTGAGAAGCGCGCGGAAGCCGAAGAACTGCTCCGCCGACACCTCAGAGGCCCGGGCCTCGGTCCGCACCTCCCACGCCTGCGCGACGGCGGCCTCGGCCCGTACGAGTGCCAGGTCCCGGTCGCCGGGCCTGCGGGCGCGCCAGACCTCCAGCCGGCCGGGGTCGTGCAGCAGGACCGCGGCGACGGCCCAGGCCGCCTCGGTCCTGGCGGCCCAGTCGGCCGCCTCGCGAGTGGCCGCGAGCAACTCCTGCGCGGGCTCGTACGCACCCCGCCGCAGGGCGTCGCACGCCTCCCGGACGCGCGGGGCGGGTGCGTCGAACACGACCTCGTCGTCGGCCGGCAGCCCGGCCCCGGTCGCGCCGTAGTGACGCAGCAACCTGGGCAGCCCCCACAGGCCGGACAGACTTCCCATCGGGGCTCCTCGCGAGATCGTGCATGGGCGGTCGAGAAAGGGTACGAGGCGGGGCGCCGGAGCCCGGCGGCAGGGCGACGAGGCGACCTGCGTCGCTTCACCCGGACTTCGCCCCGCCGACCGCAGCCGTTGCACCCCGGTTGGGGAAGCGGCCTTGGCAGTGCGGCACTTGTGGGGGATGCCGATGAAGCGGGGGGCTCTGCGACTGGGTGGGGCGGCGGGGGCGGTGGCCGTGGTCGCCGCCGGGTTGGTCGGGCTGCAGGCGCGAGGCCAGGGGCCGCTGCCCGGGTGCGCCTCTTCGACGCCGTACGTGGCTGGAGTCGGCGGGTACGCGGCGTACCGCATCCCGGCGGTCGTCAGGACGCGCGCGGGCGCCCTGCTCGCCTTCGCCGAGGGGCGGACCGGCGGGGCCGGGGACAGTGGCGCCATCGACGTGGTGGTGCGCGAGTCGCGCGACGGCGGGTGCGCGTGGGGGCCGCTCCGGGTCGTCGCGGAGGGCGGCGCGGACACGCGGGGCAATCCCGCGCCGGTGGTCGACCCGCGCACCGGCGACGTCGTCCTGCTCACCTCGTACAACGGCGGCGAGGCGACCGAGGCGCAGATCCTCACCGGCGAAGTCGACGCGCGGCGGGTGTTCGTGCAGCGGAGCCGGGACGACGGGCGTTCGTTCTCCGCGCCCCGGGAGATCACCGCGTCGGTGAGGCGGCCCGGCTGGCGCTGGTACGCCACCGGCCCCGGCCACGCCGTCGCGCTCACCCGGGGGCCGCACGCCGGCCGGCTCGTGGTGCCCGCGAACCACTCGGCGGCGCCTCCCGCCGGGTCGGCGGACACCGGGCGGGAGCCGAAGTACTACGGGGCGCACGCCCTGTACAGCGACGACGGCGGGCGCTCGTGGCGGATCGGCTACGTGGACGACACGTACGACGGCTACCTCAACTCCAACGAGTCCGCGGCCGCCGAACTCCCGGACGGCGGACTGTACTTCCACGCCCGCGACCAGCACGGCACGAGCCCGGGCAACCGGGCGGACGCGTACTCCGCCGACGGCGGGGCGACCCTCGCCCGCCCGTACGCGCCCCAACCCGCCCTGGACGCCGTCCCCGTCGTCCAGGCAGGGCTGCTCCAGCTCCCGGGACCGGCCGGGCCGCTGCTCTTCTCGGGCCCCTCGGTCCCGGGCGAACGCGCCTCGCCGGCGCTCTGGGCCAGCCGGGACGGCGGCCGGACGGTCACGAAGACGCTGACCCTGTCGACCCGCAAGGCGGCCTACTCCGACCTGGTCCTGGCGGACCCGGACACGCTCGGCGTGCTGTACGAGACGGGCACGGCGCGCCCCTACGAGTCGATCGAGTTCCGGCGCGTCCCGCTCGCCACTGCCTCCGGCTGCGCCGCGTACCCCTCCGCCTGCACGGTGAACAGCCGCTCGTAGACGCCGCCGGCCGCCATCAGCTCGTCGTGCGTGCCGCGTTCGGTGATCCGGCCGTCGTCGAGGACGACGATCGTGTCGGCCTCGCGCACCGCGCTGAGCCGGTGGGACACCAACAGACTGGTGCGGCCCGCGCGATGGGCCCGGAGCCCGGCGTGCACCTCGTACTCGGCCTGCGCGTCCAGGCCCGCGCTGGGCTCGTCCAGGATCAGCAGGTCCCGGTTCTGCCGCAGCAGCGCCCTGGCGAGAGCGAGCCGCTGCCACTGGCCGCCGGAGAGCACCGTGCCGGCCGTCGGGTCGCTCTCCTCACCAGGGCCGTCGGCGAAGAAGATCCGGCTGAGCAGGGTGTCGTATCCCTGCGGCAGGGCGGCCACCAGGTCGTGTGCGCCGGCCAGTTCGGCGGCCCGTCGGATCCGGTCCTGGTCGTCGAGGAGGTCCAGGTCGCCGACGCCGATGTTCTCGCGCGCGGTGAGGTCGTAGTTCATGAAGTCCTGGAAGAGCACGCCCATTCTGCGTCGCAGCTCGTCGGGGGCGATGTCCCGCAGGTCCGTGCCGTCCCAGCGGACCGAGCCGCGCACCGGGTCGTAGAACCGGCACAGCAGTTTGATCAGGGTGCTCTTGCCCGCTCCGTTGAGGCCGACGAGGGCGAGCGACCGGCCGAAGGGGATGAACAGGTCGACGCCCTTCAGCACCCAGGGGTGACCGTCGTGGTAGCGGAACCACACATCGCGCAGCTCGATGCCGTGGCGCAGGGCCGGGAGGTCGCGGGGCGAACCTGCGGCGATTTGCCTGGGCGTGGCGAGGTCGTCGGGCAGTTCCGTGACGTCGACGTGGTACGAGAACAGCAGCAGCGCCTCGTGGGCCTGCGCGAGGCCGGCGACCAGGCCGACGAGCGCGGCCTGCACCCCGGCGACCGAGGCGACGAAGGCCGTCACGTCGCCGGCGGTCAGCCGGTCGGCGAGGGCCGCGTCGACCGCCCACACCAGGCCGCCGCCGGCCACGGCGGCGGACAGCGCCGCCAAGACGCCCTGCACGGCGGCGTCCTTGCGGTCGAGGCGGCGTTCGGCGGACTGGATGGAGGAGAGCTCGCCGAGCATCCGGTCCTTGAGGAAGCCGCCGAGGCCGAACAACCGGACCTCCTTGGCCGCCTGCTCCTCGGTCAGCAGCGACGAGTAGAACAGTTCCTTGCGCATCGCGGTGGAGGTGGCGCGCAGCATGCCCACCCGCCGCCGGGACAGAGCCAGTCGGCCGATCAGCACCGGCACGGCGGCCAGCAGTACGACCACGGCCATCACCGGGCTGAGGACGAACAGGGTGGCGAGCAGGCTCAGGAGGGCGACGACGTTACGGCCGGTCTCGGCCATGCCGCCGGTCACCGGCGTCAGCGAGCCCCCGGACGCCTGGGCCGCCATCCGCAGCCGGTCGAGGTGCTGCGGGTCCTCGAAGCGCGACAGGCCGTGGAACCCGTTGACCGCGGTGTGCAGCCTGTCGCGCAGCAACCGGTCCATCCGGCGGCCCAGTTCGCCGCGCAGGTACTCGCCGAGGTGCGGCAGGAGCGCCCCGAACAGGCCGACCGCGCCGAGCCCCGCCGCGTACGCCAGGGTGTGCGCGCCCCGGCCCTGGGTGAGGTCGTCGACGAGGAGCTTGGTGAGCCAGGCCGTCGCCGGGGGTACGAGCCCGGCGGCCACGGCGACCGGCAGGTGGCCGGCCCAGATCCCGGGCGCGGCCGTCCAGCAGGCGCCCCACGCGGTCCGCAGATGACGCGCGGCGCGCCTGCGGCCGGCCGGCCCTTCGGTCACAGCGCGGGGGTCGCGGCGGGGAGTTCCGCCACGGCGATGCCCGCCCGGAGGATCACGCCGTCCGCGTCGACCTGGAGGAAGGTCGGGAAGGCCTTGATGTCGACGGCCTTCATCAGCCGGTCGCCCTCGTCGCCGGTGACGACCGTCGGCACTCCGCGCAGCAGCCCGGTCAGCTCGTCCGCCGGCGTGCCGACGACGATCGCGGAGGCGTCGCCCGCCGCGGCGACGGCCACGAAATCGGGCGCCTGCTCGTGGCAGGCCTCGCAGCCGACGGAGAAGAAGCCGACGGTGCGCGCCGTTCCTCCGGTGTGCGCGGCGAGTTCGGGGACCATGCGGCCCACCAGCTCGTTCGGGTCGTACTCGTCCATCGGCCCGGCGGCCCGGGCGAGTTGCTCGAACCGGGTCTCGTGCTCGCGCAGCCGGCGCAGCACCGCGAAGACGAGGAGGAGCTGGAAGACGCAGAGCGCGGCGACGAGCACCAGCGCGACGACGAGATAGGCCATGTCCTTGACTCCAGTCAGCGAGAGATCGGCACGAGCGCCAGCAGGTCGTCCATCCGGACGACCATCAGGGCCCCGACCGCCGCCGTGCCGCCCGCCAGCGCGAGCCCGCCGGGGTGCACGGACCCGGGCGCGGACGCGGCCGCCATGGCGGCGAGGCCCACCGCCGCGACGGCGACGAGGAGGGCGTTGCGGATCACGTGCGGAAGGCCGAGCGGGGCGCTGGTGGCGCCGAAGCAGCGGCAGGGCACCTGGCGGCCGCCGCGCCGGGCGGCCAGGATCCCGGCGACGAACGCCCCGAGCAGGACGATCGCCAGGGCGAGGCCCGCGCCCGCGGTCGCGGGGAAGGCCAGCAGAGCGGCGGTGACGGCCTCTGCCGCGACCGTCGCCACGGCCACGGGGGTGGTCAGGCGGCGCGGGAAGAGCCGAAGGGCGGCGAGGGAGGCGGCGAAGCCGGTGAAGGAAGCGCGCCGCCAGGTCTTTCCGGCGGCCGCGGCGACGAAGACGAGAACCAGCAGGAGGCGGGCGGCGAGCCCGATGTAGTACACGCGTCAGCTCCTCTGTCGTACCAGCGTCGGCTCGTCTGTCGTACACGCGTCGGCTCGTCTGTCGTACACGCGTCGGCTCGTCGGCGTACGTGCTCGTCGGCGTACGTTCCCGGGGCTCCGGGGCCCCCACAGCCCCGGAGGGCGCCGGCCCGCCCGCGCGTGACGCGGGGACGGGCCGGCGGTCCGGCTCATCGGCAGGCGGGCTGCCGACTCGGCGTGTCGCGCGTCAGCACTGGCTCCGGCGGGAGCAGCCGCCACAGCTGCTGATGCCGCCGACGACATGGCACAGCCGCTCGTAGCGGTAGATGCCGCTGCAGTAGCAGAACTGGTAGAAGCTGGTGTCGGCCTTCGCGGTGGCGCTCGGCGCCAGTCGCTCCAGCACCTTGTCCCCGAGCTTTCTGACAACCTTCACGTCTGCCCCTTCCGTTGCGTTGGGAGGTGGATCAGTGCGGCTCAGGACCTTACGAGCGGCCCGTACAGCGAGCCGTACAGCCGGGCGTACAGCGTGGATACAGCGGCCGGAACAGCGCCGGAACAGTAACGCCGGGGAAGGGATTGACACTTGGGGCGGGTGGGACGCAGGATTCCTGATCACTCTCGAAGATCCCTGAGGAAAGATCCCTGAGGAGGCTTCAGTTGCGCGGGGGATGGTTAGGCGCAGGAGTGGGGGTGCTCGTCGCGTCGGCCGTGATCGCGGCCGTCCGCATCCGCACGTCCGTGGTGGTCGTGTCCGTGCGGGGGGACAGCATGGCCCCCACCCTCCTTGACGGGGAGCGCGTCGTCGTACGGCGCCGGCCGCTCGCCCGGGTCCGCCGCGGCGACGTGGTGGTTCTCAAGCCACCACCACCGACGTCCGAGCGGGACGCCGCCGCCTACGGCACCGACCGGAACGGCGCGGACTGGAACGTCAAGCGCGTCACCGCGCTGCCCGGCGAGCCCGTCCCGGCCGGCACCGCCGGCGCCGGGCCGGGCGACCTCGTGCCGGCCGGTTCCCTGGTGGTGCGCGGCGACAACCCCGACAGCATCGACTCCCGGCACCGCGGCTTCTTCCCCGGTGACGAGCTCCTCGGGACCGTGGTGCGCCGCCTCGGGGCGTCCCGGGCGCTCCGGCCATGAAGGCCGCGCCGGGCGCCGACGCCGCCGCGGACGGCGACGGTCCGAGAGCCCGGACGGTGACGTTCCGCACGCTCGGACCGCTCGAACTGCGGGTGGAAGGCGACCCGGTCCGCATCGGGGCCGACAAGCAGCGCGTGCTGCTGTCCATGCTCCTCGCGCACGGCGGGCGGGCCGTGCCGGTGCCGACGCTGATCCGGGAGATCTGGGGCGACGAGCCGCCGCGGTCGGCGGTGGCCAACTTACGTACGTACGTCATGCAGTTGCGCCGGCACCTGTGCCCTGCCGGTGCCCGGCTGGCCACCTCGCACTCCGGGTACGCGCTGCGCGTCGACGACGCCGACTTCGACATCCCGCGCTTCCGCGGCCGAGTCGCGCAGGCGCGCCGCGCCGTCGCTGAGCGGCGACTGCCCGCAGCCGCCGAGCTGTACGCCGAGGCGCTGGACCTGTGGCGCGGGATCCCGCTGGAGGACGTCACCCAGGGCGTGGCGCTGCGCGAGTTCAGCCAGCACCTCACCGAGTCGTACCTGAGCGCCGTGGAGGAGCACGTCGAGGTGGAGTCGGCACTCGGCCGGGACGGCAGCGTCGTCCAGCGGCTGCGCCATGTCATCGCCCTCCACCCGCTGAACGAACGCCTGCGCTGCCGCCTCATGGTCGCCCTGTACGGCAACGGCGACGCGGCGGGCGCCCTCGACGCCTTCAACGACGCCCGCATGGCCCTGCGCGACGAACTGGGCATGGACCCGGGCGAGGAACTGCGCCGCCTCCACGGGGCGGTCTTACGCCGCGACCCGACGTTGAGGGCGGCTGGGGCGGCAGGCGGGGGTTGGGCCGACCCCGAGGCTGGACTCGCCGCCGAGTCCGGCGGTGCCGCCATGGGGCGCGCCGCGCTCAGCGGCGTACCGCCCCTGCCCGCCACGCCTCCGACTCTGTGCGTGACCCCTCGTCAACTACCGCCTGAGACCACAGTGTTCGTCGGGCGGAGGCGGGAGTCGGGGATCGCGCGGAGGGCACTGGCCGCCGGAACGGGGGCGACGGTCAGTGCGCCGACTGTCGTGTTTCACGGACCGGGCGGGTTCGGGAAGTCGGCGCTCGCGCTGCGGCACGCGCACGATCTGGCGGCGCTGTACCCGGACGGGCAGCTCTACGCCGACCTCGCCTCGCCCGCCCCGGACGGACCGCACGACCTCGTCGGCGGGTTCCTGCGGGCGCTCGGCGTGCCGGCCGCGCAGATCCCCGACTCCCCCGCCGAGGCGGTGCTGCGCTATCAGTCGGCGGTCGCCGGCCGACGGCTGCTCGTCGTCGTCGACAACGCGCGCGACGCCGCCCAGGTGCGCCCGCTGATCCCGGCCAACAACGCCTGCGCCGTCCTGGTGACCAGCCGGTCCAGCCTGCCGACGCTGCTCGCGACGCGGATCGCCGTCGGGGCGCTCGACGAGGCCGCGTCCCTTCAGTTGCTGGCGCTGACCGGCACGGGCGAGCGGTTCGCCCGGGAGCACGTCGCGGCCGTGGAGCTGGCCCGGCTGTGCGGCCATCACCCGCTCGCGCTGCGCATCGCCGGGGCCCGCCTGGTCGGTCGCCCGGAGTGGTCGCTGTCCGGCTTCGCCGACCGGCTGCGCGACCGGGCGCGCCGCCTCGACGAGCTCTGCGCCGAGGGCGTCTCGGTACGCGCCTGCATCGCCGAGAGCTACCAGCAGTTGCTGCGCGCCCCGCTGCCCAACCGGGTCCCCTCGGTACGGGCGTTCCAGCTCCTCGGGCTCTCCGACCGCGCCGAGTTCGACGTGACCGACGTCGCCGGACTCCTGGGCACGGACGCGTACAGGGCGGCCTGCGCGCTCGACGGGCTGGTCGAGGCCCAGCTGGTCGAGCCGGTCACCGAGCGCGTCTTCCGGATGCACGAGCTGATCCGGCTGTACGCGGCCGAGGTCGCCGCGCCCGGCTGCCTGCTGCGCACGGCCCCGTCAGCTCTCTGAACCGGGCGCTACGCGGTCCCGACCCCGCCACGGGCCAGCGCGAAGACGCCGAAGACGATCAGCGCGAGGCCCGCCAGTTGTGGCAGCAGCCACCATCCGGCCCGTACGTGCTCCTCGTACAGCAGGATGCCCAGGGTGAGGCTGATCGTCGCGTCGCCGAGGGTCAGCGCGGGCTGGGAGGCGATCAGCGGCCCGCCCTGCATGGCGTGCTCCAGCAGGAGCAGGGCCGCGATCCCGGTCACGCAGAAGGCGTAGGTCTGCCAGCTCGTGAGGAAGCCGACGATGCCCTCGTCGTCCAGGATGTGCATGGCCGCCTTCATCAGGGCGGCGGTGAGCGCGTAGCAGATCGCGGTCGCGGCCCCGAGGCAGCCGGCGCGGGCGCGCCCCGCCGGCCGGCGCAGTCCGGCGGCGGCGAGCGCCGCCACAGCGACGCAGCAGACCACGAGCGCCGGGACCCAGCGGTCCAGCGGGACGTGGGTGCGGTTCCCTTCGGGCGAGGCGGCGACCATGGCGATGCCGAGCCCGCCGACGACCCCGGCCACGGCGAGCCACAGCCCGGAGGGCAGCCGCTCCCGTGACATGAGGGAGGCGATGAGCAGCGCGAGCGGCAGTTCGAGCACGAACAGCGGCTGGACGAGCGTCAGCGGCCCGGTCGCCAGCGCGACGGCCTGCCCGACGCCCGCGGCGATCACCGCGAGGATGCCGAACAGCCAGACCGGGCGGCGCATCAGGTCGAGGATCAGCCCGGGCCGGAACGAGTCGGACTGCGGCACAGTGAGCGCGGCGCGGCGCTGCAGCACCGTCGCGAGCGCGTTGCTGAACGCGGCGAAGACGGAGAACACGACCGGCAGGACGATGCCCATCCCCCGATCCTCATGTGTGCGGCGGCGGTCCGCCCATCCACGGCACCGGACGGGGCCGGGGTGCGCTGCGCATTCGCCCGTCCGGACCCGGTCGGGCGAATGCGGGGCGGATGCGGGCGAATGTGGGGCCGGGGAGGTGGCGCGCCGGGTCCGCGGTGGTACCTCGTCCCTCATGCAGCCCAGCCCGCCACCGCACGTGGTCCCGTTCCTTCGCACGGCCGCCGCCTACGCGTGGCGGGTGCTCGTGGTCGGGGCGCTCGTCTACAGCCTGTTCGCCGTGCTCGGGCGGTTCCACGAGATCGGCGTGGCGGTGTTCCTGGGCCTGGTGATCACGGCGCTGCTGCGGCCGATCGCCGACCTGGCCGCCCGGGGGCTGCCCCGGCCGCTGGCCGTCGCGCTGACCCTGCTGGGCGGCATCGCGCTCCTCCTCGGCGTGCTCGCGCTGGTCGGCGAGGCGGTGGCGGGCGAGCGGACGACCCTGGTCCGCGAGTTCCGGGAGGGCATCGACCGGATCGAGGACTGGCTGGAGCGCCCGCCCTTCCGGCTGAACCCGGACGCGCTGACCGACGTCCAGTCGAGGCTCGGGCGGTACCTGTCCAGCCATCGCTCGACGCTGATCAGCGACGCGGTGAGCGGGGCGCACCGACTGGTGGAGGTGCTCACCACGCTGGCTCTGGCGCTGTTCTGTTCGGTGTTCTTCATCCACTCCGGGGACCGCCAGTGGGCCTGGTTCGACCAGCAGTTGCCGGGGTCGGTGCGCGAGCGGGTGCGGATCGGAGGCCAAGCGGCCTGGCGCACGTTCACGGGCTACACGCACGGGATCGTGCTGGTGGCCGCGACGAACGCGGTGCTGGTCGGCGTGGCGCTGTGGCTGCTCGGCGTGCCGCTCGCGGTGCCGCTGGCGCTGCTCGAGTTCATGGCCGCGTTCATCCCGCTGATCGGTTCGCCGATCGCGCTGGCCGTCGCCGCGGTCGTGGCGCTGGCGTCGAAGGGCCCGCTGGTGGCCGCGATCGTGATCGCGCTGATCGTGGTCATCGGCCAGATCGAGGGCCATCTGCTGCATCCGCTGGTCATGAGCTGGGCGGTCCGGCTGCATCCGCTGGTGGTGGCGATCTCGGTGATCGGAGGGTCGATCGCGGCCGGCATCGTGGGGGCGGTGGTGGCGGTGCCGCTGGTGTCGGTGATCTGGGCCGTGTACGTCGCCCTGCGGGAGGCCCGCAGGGCGACGGAGACGAGCGGGGCGGAGGCCTCGGCCGAGGGAGCCTGAGACGACGGTCAGACGAGCGTCGCGACCGCGGCCGAGGCGAAGGCGTGGTCCTGCTCCGGGGCGCCGCCGCCGACGCCGATCGCGCCGACGAGCCGGCCGTCGCGGTGGACCGGGACTCCGCCGGCGATGAAGAGCAGCGGCCGGTCGAGGGCGGTGGTGAGGCTGTGGAACGGGCCGTCCGGCTTGACCAGGTCGACGAGGTCGGCGGTGGGGGCGTTCAGCTGGAGGGCGGTGTAGGCCTTGCGGGTGCTGGTCTCGCCGGCGATCAGCACGGCACGGTCGTCGCGCCGGAAGGCGAGGGGGTGGCCGCCGGCGTCGAGGACGGTGATGGCGACGGCGACTCCGGCGGCGTCGGCCTCGGCGCGGGCGGCGGTGAGCAGGGCCTCGGCGTCCTGGACGGTCAGCGGGGCGGGGGCGGTGGTGGCGGTCATGAGTGCGTGGTTCCTTGCGTGGTGAGGGGTGTGCGGTGGGTCAGTGGTGGGCGGCCGCGACGGGGACGCGAGCCGGCTCGGGCGTCGCGGCCGGGACGGCGGTCGCGGTACGTGCCCGGGCGGCCCGCGTGCGCCTGTCGAGGTACGCGGCGAGGAAGGCCAGCAGCAGGGCCGTGCCGGAGAGCAGGGCGCCGACCCAGTTGGGGGCGGTGAGGCCGAGTCCGGCGGCGATGACGACGCCGCCGAGCCAGGCGGCGAGAGCGTTGCCCAGGTTGAACGCCCCGATGTTGGCGGCCGAGGCCAGGGTGGGGGCGGCGGAGGCCTGGTCCAGGACCCACTTCTGCAGCGGCGGCACGGTCGCGAAGCCGAGGGCGCCGATCAGGCTGAGGGTGATCGCGGCGAGGACCTTGTCGTGCGCGGTCGCGGTGAAGACCAGGAGAGTCGCTGAGAGAGCGGCCAGGCTGACGAACAGCATGGGCATCAGCGCGCGGTCGGCGAACTTCCCGCCGAGCAGGTTGCCCAGGAACATGCCGATCCCGAAGAGGACGAGAAGCCAGGTGACCGCGCCCTCGGTGTAGCCGGCGACCTCGGTCATCATCGGAGTGATGTACGTGACGGCCGCGAACACGCCGCCGTAGCCGAGGACGGTCATCGCCATGGCGAGCCAGACCTGGGCGTTCTTGAACGCGGCGAACTCGGCGCGGACGTTCGCGGCCTCGGGCCGCCCCTGCTCGGGCACCAGCTTGGCGACGCCGAGGAGGCCGATGACGCCGAGGGCGGCGACGAGGGCGAAGGTGACGCGCCAGCCGAGCGCCTGGCCGATGGAGGTGCCGCCCGGGACGCCGACGATGTTGGCGACGGTCAGGCCCATGAACATCAGGGAGATGGCGGAGGCCTTCTTCTGCGGCGCGACCAGGCCGGCGGCGACGACGGACCCGATGCCGAAGAAGGCGCCGTGGGCGAGCGAGGCGACGACCCGGCCGATCAGCATGAGGCCGAAGGTCGGCGCGAGGGCGGAGAGCGTGTTGCCGACGACGAACAGGCCCATGAGGAACATGAGCATCTTCTTCCGGGACACCTTCGCGCCCAGGACCGTCAGCAGCGGGGCGCCGAACACCACGCCCAGGGCATAGCCCGTCACCAGCCAGCCGGCGGTGGGGATCGAGACGCCGAAGTCGCCGGCGACCTGGGGCAGCACGCCCATGATCACGAACTCGGTGGTGCCGATCCCGAAGGCCCCGATGGCCAGGGCCAGGAGCGCGAGAGGCATAGCGTTGCACCTTCCAGAAATGCTTGCGTGGGGGACTTACAAGCCAAGACAATACTTGCAGACGCGCATTACTTGCAAGCGAGGGCTATCGGCGCTGGAAGATACTGGACGGTACTGAACGGAGCTGGAAGCCACCGGATGAGCGCATGCGAAAACCGCACCGGCCGTCTTCGACCCCGGCGGGGAGGTCGAAGACGGCCGGTGCGGCGCGTACGGAAGGGAAAGGGAAGGGGAAGGGGCGGGTCAGCCAGGCTGCGCGTTGATGTTGACCAGCCAGGTGATGCCGAAGCGGTCCGTGCACATGCCGAAGACGTCGCCCCACATCTGCTTCTCCAGCGGCACCGAGACCGTGCCCTCAGCGGAGAGCTGGGCCCAGTAGGCGCGCAGCTCGGCGTCGTCCTCCCCGCTCACGCTCACCGCGATGTTGTTGCCGGGCTTGTGCTCCCCGCCCGGCGGGGTGTCGCCGGCCATGAGCGTCATGCCGTTGTCGGTCTCCAGCATGCTGTGCATGACCTTGTCGGCGAGGTCCGCGGGCGGCTGCTCGTCGCCGAAGTCCGCGTAGGTGTTGACCGTCAGGGTGCCGCCGAAGATCCCGTGATAGAACTCCATGGCCTGCCGGGCGTCGCCGTCGAAGGTGATGTACGGGTTGAGTCGCGAAGCCATGAATGCCGCCTCTCGTGACGTGGTGGGCCGGTCGGCTCCCGGATCGATCCTGCGGGAGCCCCGCGGCCGTCGCAACGCGGAGAGGGCCCACCCGGGTCAGCGCCCCAGCACGCCGTCCAGCCACTGCAGGACCTCGGGCGTGACCGGGTCCGTGATGTCGGCGAACTCGTCGTGCTTCTTGAGGAACTTCGCCACGTACGGGCAGACCGGCACGATCCGCATGCCCGAGGCGCGCACGTCGGTCAGCGCCTGCTGGACGAGGATCGCGGCCAGACCCTGGCCGGCGTAGGCGTCGTCGATCTCGGTGTGGAAGAAGACGCGCCGCCCGTCGCGATCGCGGTAGGCCGTGAGGCCCGCGCGCTCGCCGCCGACGAGGATCTCGTAGCGGTGCCGGGCATCCACGCGGCGGACGACGGGGGCGGTGGCCTGCTGGGTCATGACATGCCTTTCGGGTCGGTCGGATCGGTTCGCGTGACAGCAGCTCAAGCTCGGGGCGGGTTCCTGCGGGAGGTGAGGACGGCGTTCGGCAGGGCGGGGGCGGGCAGGCGGTCGCCGGGGTGGCCGAGGACCTCTCGCCGAAGCGGTCGGAGGCCCAGCGGGACGTCCCGCGCGGACAGGATCTCGACCTCCGCGTCACTCATTCCCGACCCCTCCGAACAAAGGTAGTTCCATATTCAACAATCATGGTCGATGATAGCCCCTGAACCCGTGACATGCACGGGACTACGAGCAGAAGTGGCCGTGACGCGGCGGCCGGTGAAGGAGCGCAAGGTGAGCGACACGGCGGAAGCCCCCGTGACCGGGCGGGTCTACCTCGACAAGCAGAGCCCCAAGGCGTTCCACGCCCTGGTCCAGACGGCCGACGCGGTGCGCGCGACAGCCGCCGAGGCGGGGCTCGACCGCATCCTGGTGGAGCTGGTCAATCTGCGGGTGTCGCAGCTCAACGGCTGCGCGTACTGCCTCGACGTGCACACCGGGGCCGCGCTGCGGGCCGGCGAGACGACGCAGCGCCTGGGCGTCCTGGCCGCATGGCGCGACACCGAGGTGTTCACCGCACGGGAACGCGCAGCCCTCGGCCTGGCGGAGGCGACCACCGCGCCCGCGGACGCCACAGCGCAGGAGCGCGCCTACGACGCGGCGCGCGCGGTGCTCAGCGACGACGAGATCTCCGCGGCGATCTGGGCAGCGATCGCCATCAACGCGTTCAACCGGGTCTCCATCCTCAGCAAGCACCCCGTCCGGGCGGCCGTCCCCCACCAGTGAGCCACCGGAGCCGCGCTCAGCGCGCGCCGAAGACCTGGGTCCAGTACGGGCCGCCGGCGTTGTGGATGCCGATGCCGATCTCCTTGAAGGAGCAGTTCAGGATGTTCGCGCGGTGGCCCGGGCTGTTCATCCAGGAGTCCATCACCTGCTCCGGGGTGCGCTGGCCCATCGCGATGTTCTCGCCGTACGTCGACCAGCGGTAGCCGGCGGCGGTGATGCGCTCACCCGGGCCGTCGCCGTCGGGGTTGGTGTGGTCGAAGAAGTCCCGGGCCGCCATGTCGTCGGAGTGCCCCTGGGCGGCCTTGTCCAGCAGGGAGTGTCCGGTCACCGGACCGCAACCGGCCTTCGCCCGCTCGGAGTTGACCAGGGCGACCACCTGCTGGGCGGTGGAGCCCGTGCCCGAGCTGTTCGGCGCGGTGGTGGGGCGCGGCCGGGGCGGGGTCGTCGAGGGACGGGCGGGGGGCTTCGGCGTGGTCCGCGGCTTGGCGGTGCGGCTCGCGGTGGCGGAGGGCTTCTTGCTCGGGCTCGGCGAGGCCGAGGGCGACGGGGAGAGCGGGGCGGAGGCGGAGGCCTCGGCGGGCGAGACGGACAGGCCGGTCCCGGGGGCCGGCGAGCCCGCCGCGTCCACGATCTCCCGGTCCTGATCGGGGCCGGTGACCAGGTACCAGGACCCGCCGGCGACCGCCACCACCGCTATGCCCGCGGCGACGGCGGCCCTGCGGCGGTCGCGCCGCTGCCGCTGCTGCCGCCTGCGGCGCGCGCCGCGACCGCTCCGACCCCCGACCGGCGTGGCAGCGGTCTCGTACGGCTCACCCGACTCGGGAACCCCACCCGCCTCCGGCACGCCGCCGAACTCAGGGACTCCCCCGTACCCGTCCGCCCCGAACCCGTCCGACCAATCAGCCCCAGCGCCCGCCAGCCCCAGGCCCCCGCCGTCCCGCACCCCCGCGAGCAGTGCCGCCGCCGGCGGCACCAGCAGCAGGCCGGCCAGCAGCCCCTCCGCCGGGACCAGCCCGCTCCACAGCCCCGCGCAACGCGCGCAGGCGCGGGCGTGCCGGGCTATTCGCTTGCGCCAGAGCGCGGAGGGGCGGCCGTCCCAGGTGCCGAGCTCGGAGCGCAGCGCGGGGCAGGGCGGGTTCTGCGCCAGGGCGCGTACGACGATCCGGGCCGTCTCCAGCTGCTCCTTCATCCGCTGCACGCGGACGGCCGTGTGCTGGGTGGACAGGTCGAGGGCGACGGCGACCTCGTACCGGGTCAGCTCGCCGGCGCACTCCAGCCACCACAGCGAGAGCAGGGCGCTGTCGTCCGGCTCCAGCCAGCGGGTGGCCTCGGCGGTCTCGCGCCGCTGGCCGGAGAGGTTCAGCCGGACCACGGTGAGGTCCACGAAGTCCCCGCCCGGCTGGGCGACGTCCCGGGCCTCGTCGAGGACGCCGGTGCGGACGCCGGTCTGCTGGGCGTGCCAGTGGCTGCGGACGGCGTTCATGGCGATGGCCACCAGCCAGGACCGGAAGCTGTCCGGCGAGCGCAGCCGGCCGAGCCCGTCGAGGGCCCGCAGCATGGTGTCCTGCACGACGTCGTCGACGTCGTGGTGGCCGTTCAGCGCCCGGCCGACGATGTTGTAGACCAGGGGCAGGTAGGCGTCGACGAGCTGGTCACGCGCCCACGGGTCCCCGGCCTGCGCGGCCCTGACCAGCTCCGTACCGTGCTGTCCACTCATGCCCTGATCCCACCCTGCCTGTCGCGCCTGTCGTCGTTCCCTGCACCTGGGAGACCTCGGCGGACCGGCCCGATAACGAAAAACCGCCGGGAAATCTCGTCGAGAATTCCCGAGGGAGCATACGGAAGGCGCCCGGCCGGGTCTCCGGCCGAGCGCCTTCCTTCTTCATCGGGCCTGCTCAGGGGCTTGTCAGGCCCGCAGGCGACCCACCCGCTCCAGCAGCTGGGGCCACTGGTCGTCCGGCTCCGTACCGGTCAGGCGCAGGTGGCCGGGGCCCGCCACGGACTCCAGGAAGAAGGCGGTGAAATCGTCGGCCGCCTTCTCGAAGACGGCGGACTGCCACCATTCGACCCCGGTGTCCGGGAAGTACCAGACCTCCCCGTTCACCCGGTCCACGAAGAACGGCTCGTCGGAGATCACCCCCGCGCAGAACCACTTCTCCCGTCCGAGCGTCACCGCGGCGCCGTCCACCGGGTCGCAGTAGAACTGCATGTCGGCCAGCGCCCCGCCGCCGAAGATCGTCACGTCTCCGCAGGTCGCTCCGTCGCTCAGGGCGAGGAACTCCCGGACGGCGGTCGGCGTATCGACGTCGAGGCTCTCGGGCCGCGCCCCGGCGGGCAGATCGTTCATCATGCGCCACTCGTCACCGGTGGCCACGGTGGCGCGCAACTCCTCCACCACCCGCCGGAGTTCGGCGTTCATCATGCGCTCCCTACCACTCGATCTTGATCTTGATCGGAGTGAAGTCGTCCAGGTTCTTGATCTGCGGCCAGATCTGCTGCGTGCCGATGTGCCAGTTGGTGTAGCGGTCGAGCATCTTGAGGTTACCGGTCACGTCCGGCCCGCCCAGCTGCAGCTCATGCACGTGGTCGGGGTCCATCCGGTTGAGGATCCGGTCCTTCAGCTTGTCGGCGAAGGCCGGGTTGGTCGAGCCGTACTGGTCGTAGACGCGCTTGATCAGATCACCCTTGTAGTTCTTGGTGAGCTGCTTGTTGCGCTTGACCGGGTTGGGGGCCTTGAAGAGTTTGCCCTGGTCGCTCAGCTTCTGCAGAGCCGCCGCCTTCTTGGCGAACTCGAACTTGGACATGCCCTGCTGGTACTTGACCGTGACTTCGACCGGTCCGCAGTTCGCGTTGTGGACGAGCAGGCTCTGCCCGCCGGCCACCACGTAGTACGTGTGGACGCTGTCGACGGTCAGGTTGTGGACCCGCTCGGTCCGGTGCGCCCGGTCGACCGCGGTGACCTGGATCCAGGTGCCGCTGGACGACCGCAGCCACGAGCCGGGGACCAGGTCCGCGGCCGTGGACCAGCGGCCGATGTCCGGCAGCCAGTAGGTGTGCGCCGCGGTCGAGGTGATCGTGCCGGTCCGGTCGCCGTCCCGGCCGTCGATGTCGACGGTGAGCGTGACGAGGTCCTTGGCGCCCTTGCTGTCGAGCGTGGCGCGCACCGCGCGGGCGCGGGTGTCGCCGGACTCGACGTCGGTGGCGAGCACCTTGTCGCCCTCGCGCAGCGCCTCGATGGCCTTGGTGGAGCCGTCGGCCATCACCACCTTCGTGCCAGGCACGAAGCTGTTGGTGCACTTGGGCGCCTCGGGTTCCTTCTTCGGGGTCGCACCCGGCGTCTCGCCGTCGGCCTTCCGCGCGGTGCTCGCCGCGTCGGCCACGTCGTCGGCCTTGTCCACGGTCTTGCGGACGTCGTTGGCGCTGTCGACCGCCTCGATGCCCTTCGCCGCGTACTTGCCGGCCTTGACCGCCGTCGCGCCGTAGCCGACCAGCGGGATCGCCGAGGCCATGGACAGTGCGGCGTCGGCGTAGTTGCCCTCGGCCGCGTACCAGATGCCGTTGGCGACGTCCGCGACCTCGCCGACGACCGGCACCATGCCGACGACGTCGAGCGCCGCATGGCCGATGTCGGAGAGCGACAGGCCGAAGAGGTGACCGTCGAGTTCGACGAAGGAGATCGGGTTGCCGCCGGCGAAGGCGTACCGGTTCCCGGTGAAGGGATCGGTGGCCAGGGACATGTCGGCCAGCGCGCCGCCGTACGAGTCACGGGTCGTGAAGCGGTTCAGACCCGGGTCGTAATTGCGGAAGCCCATGTCGTACGTGCCGGAACCCTTGTCCCAGCGGGACGAGTTGAACCGGAAGGCGTTGTACGAGTCCTTGCCGGGGTTCGCGGTGTCCGGCTTGTCCGCGCCGGTGAACTGCGAACTGTCGTCCTTGCCGTACGCGGTGTACCCGTACGTCGCGCGGGTCCTGCCGTCCTCCTTGGTGATCGCCTCGATGTCGCCGCGCGGGCTGGTGGTGTACTGCGAGTACTCCCGGCTGCCGTCGTCCTTGTGCTTGATCTGCGTGGCCTGCTGGCCGGACGGCAGGTACTGGTAGGACTTGTCGGCCTTGCCGTCCAGCTCCTCGCGCAGCACCTGGTTGTCCAGGCCGAGGTAGGTGAACGCCGTGGTCTTGGCCTCGGCGCCGGAGGTGACCTGGGAGACCGTCCGGTCGAACGGGTCGTACGTGTAGGACGTGGTGACCGCTCCCGCGCCGGAGCCGGTGCGCGCCTTCACCTGACGGTCGAAGCCGTCGTAGGTGTACTTCTGCGCCGTCTCCCCGCCGATGCTGACGGTGTCGAGCCGGCCGAGCGGGTCGTAGTTGTAGGTGGACGAGACTCCGTCGGCGGACGCGCTCAACAGCCGGTTGCGGTCGTAGCGCTGGGTCGTGGTGACCTCGTCGACGGTCTGCTCGATGACGTTGCTGTTGCGGTCGTACGTGTAGGACTCGGTGGCCGTGGAGTCACCGGTCTTGCCGACCTGGACGATCCGGTCCTGGGGGTCGTAGCCGAAGGTGTACGTGTTGTCGATGGTCGCCGCGTTGTCGTCGGCGTTCATCAGCTTGAGCACGTCCTTGGAGCGGTGCCCGTTGGGCGTGTACTCCAGGTCGTGCTGGGAGACCACGGCACCGCCGGAGGTCTTCTCGACGGACTGCTTGACCGAGCCGTCGAGGTAGTAGGACATGTCGAGCGTGTTGCCGTTGGGGCGCGTCTGCTTGAGCAGCTGCCCGCGGGCGGTGTAGGTCAGCGAGGTGATCTGCTGGTTCGCCGCGGTCGGCGAGTCGGCGTTGGTGACCTTGGAGACCAGGTTGCGGGCGTCGTACTCGATCTTCGACCAGGTGAGGTCGTGGGTCGAGGTGACGGGGTTGCCGTTGGCGTCGTAGGTCAGCGCGGTGGTGTTCTTCACCGTGCCGCCGTTGAGCTCCTCGACCTTCGCGATCCGGTTCCCGCCGTCGTAGGCGATCCGGTACGTGTCGATCTTGGCCCCGGAGGAGTTGTCCTTCACCTCCGTCATCGCGCCGTTGGCGTCGTACTTGTAGGTGAAGTCCTTCTTCTCGGTGTCCGCTTCACCGGTGTTGGAGCGCACCAGCTTCACGGCGTCGGCGAGGACCGTGCCGTTGGCCAGGTCGGAGACGCTGACCTTCTGCGGGCCGTCCTCGACGAAGGCGTAGCTGCCGAGCGAGACCCAGGCGCCGGGATTCTGCCTCTGGTCGACGGTCCGGGTGGTGCTGCCGCCGCTGTGGGCGACGGTGAACTTGGCGTCGCTCGCGGCGCCGGTCGTCCTCGGGTGGCGTACGAACACCTCGTAGGTGCCGTTCTGCGGGATGTGCAGCTGCCACGCGAACTCGGAGGCCCCGGTGCCGGCCGGGTGGGAGAAGGTGTCGTAGCCGTACTGCAGCTCGGACTGGGCGGGGGACCAGTTGCCCTGGTTCGCCGTGTTGTTGAAGTCCGAGCTGTCGACCAGCACGACCTGGTTGCCGACGGGCACGCCGTCGTCGGAGCGGGCGCGCTGGTTGCCCGAGAGGTAGAAGTCCCAGGTCATGGTGCGCTGCTGGGATCCGCCGGCGGACGTCAGGGTGTTCTTCGTCTGCTGGCCGAGCGCGTTGTACTCGTAGGACGTGGTGATGTCCCAGGGGTCCTTCGCGGTGCGGGTCCAGCCGTTGTCGAAGTAGCTGTACTCGGTGACGTTGCGGACGGTCTGGCCGCTCGACGGGGGCGCCGAGACGGACTGCAGGTTGCCCACGGAGTCGTAGGAGTAGAGCGTCGAGTCGGGCGTGTTGTAGCGGGCGTCGTCCTTGTCGAAGGGCGAGCGCTCCTCCTTGACCCGGTTCAGCTCGTCGTAGACGGTCTCGGCGGTGTAGTCGGTGGCGTCGTCGGTGGTCTCGACGCCCCGCGGCGTGATCGTCTTGGTCCGGTTGCCCGCCTGGTCGTACTCGTACCGGGTGGTGCGGTACGTGATCGTCCCGGACCCGTCCTTGCTGAACGGCACCTTGGACTCGGCGAGCGCGCCGCGCTCGTCGTACGCGGCGAGCGCCTCGTTGCCCTCGGAGTCCGTCTTGCCGACGGTCAGCCCGTCCCGGTCGTAGCGGACGGTGGTGAACTTCCCGAGGCTGTCCGTCGTCTTGACGACCCGGTGGTTCAGGTCGTTGGTGAAGACGGTGGTGTAGTCGTCGGGGTCCGCCGTGGCGTTCTTCTTCGGGTCGACGATCTTGACCACGTTGCCGACGCTGTCGTAGGCCGTGGTGACCCTGCCGCCCTCGGCGTCCGTCATGGCGACGGGCTGGTAGATCGCGTCGTACGTGGTGGTCGTCGTGTGATCGCCGGCCGTCGGGGTCTCGGCGCCCCTGGGGTCGGTGATCGTCACGACGTTGCCGACCTTGTCGTACGTCGCGATGGTGCGGCGCACCGGGTCGGTCGGCTCGTCGCCGGGCATCGACGACTCGGTGACCTGGTCGGCCCCGTCGTAGACGGAGGTCGACACGGAGCCGTTCGGCGTGGTGGTGCGGGTGATGTTGTCGTTGGCGTCGTAGACGGGCGCGGGCGTGGTGATGAAGATCCCCGCCGCCTGGTCCTTCGGCTCCTTCTTCTCCAGCGGGCGGGCGAAGGTGTCGTATGCCTGGGTGACCTCCGCACCGCGGGCGTTGACGACCTTGGTGACGTTTCCGCGCTCGTCGTAGACGAACGTGGACCGGTTCTGCGTGGCGTCCGTGATGGTCGCCGGGAAGCCGACCGGGGTGAAGTCGCCGTTGACGGTCGCGTGCCCGTTGGCGTCGATCGACTTCGTCAGCTGGCCGTAGGCGTCGTACTCGGACTTCGCCGTGTAGTCGTCCACGGTGGCCGTGGCGACGCCCTTGGGGTCGGTGACGGAGGTCAGATTGCCCCGGGCGTCGTAGCCGAACTGCCAGGTGCGGCCCTCGGGGGACTTCTTCTGGAAGAGGTCGGCGATATGGCCGTTCAGACCGGTGGAGTAGGTGTACGTACGGGCCGGGGTGCCGTTCTTGTTGGCCTCGGCGTCCTTCTGCTCCAGCGGGTAGCCGGTCTTCGGGTCGTAGACCCACGTGGTGACCGCCGCGTTGGCCTCCTCCAGGCGGGTCACGTTGTTGTCGGCGTCCCAGTTGACCTTCGTCGTCTCGGACTTGGCGTTGGTGAACTGCGTGACGCGGCCGTAGCCGTCGAGCAGCTGGGTGGCGGTGTGGTTCTCCGCGTCGGTCACGCGGGTCTCGATCGTCGAGCCGGCGCTGCCGTCGGGGTCGGTGTACACGAAGCCCGTGGTGCCGCCGAGCCGGTCGGTGACCGTCTGGGTGCGCCAGTGGAACTTCGGGTCCTCACCCTCGCTCGGGTAGTAGTAGTCCAGCGAGGTCGCCTTGCCGCGCGGGTCGGTGACCTTGACCAGCTTGACGTTCTTGTTGCCCTGGGTGGCGTCGTACTCGAAGGCGAACACCTTCGGCTGGGCGGAGCCCACGCCGTCCGTGAGCTTGGTCAGCAGACCCTTGTCCGAGTACTCGAAGGTCAGCTTGCGGCCCGAGACGTCGGTCATCGACTTGACGTGGTCGGTGACCTTCGGACCGAGGCCGTCGGCCTTCGTGTAGTAGTCGAGGGTCAGCGTCTGACGGCCGGCCGGGTCGGTGATGTACCGGAGGAACTTGACCGGCTTGTTGTTGGACTTGCGCTCCTCGTAGGTGAACGACTGCGTGTTGCCGTTCTTGTCCACCGTCGAGGTGACGTAGCCGTCGCAGTCGAAGAAGAACTGGGTGCGGTCCGGCCGGGTCAGCGACCAGGCCTTCGGGTCACCGTCCTTGTCCGGCGTGCAGTCCGTCCCCGCTCCCTGCTGGAGCAGGTAGTGCACGCCCGCCGGGGCCTTCCAGGTCCCGTCCGGCTGCTTGCGGAAGATGTGCGAGGTGCCGTCGCCGTCCGGCAGGGTCACCTCGGTCGGGTGCGGGTTCGGGTGGAAGTCGAGCCCCGCGCCGAGGCGCAGCGGCGAGGCGGCCTGCGCCGACCAGCCGTGGCCGAGGACGGTGTCCGAGGTGTCCAGCGAGTTGTAGGCGAAGCGGGCGAAGGTCGACAGGCCGCGGCCGGGGTTGCTGAAGGCGTTGTACTGCCAGACCGCGTTGCCCGCGTACACGTTGTTCATCAGCGTGCCGCCGGCGCCGGTGTTCTTTCCGCTGTACGAGAAGAACTTCTCCATGCCCAGCTGGTCGGAGGTCGGGTCCTCGACGCGGATGTTCTGGGCGAGCGGCGCGATGGACTCGGTGGCCGACAGCCAGGTGCCCGCGGTGGTGTTGCGCAGGTCCCACTTGAGCACGTAGTCGAGCCGCTTGTTGCCGGAGTCGGAGTTGATCGGGGCTCGCAGCGCGGCCGCGACCGTGACCGACTCACCGGGGTAGACGTCCCGGGGCAGCGCCGTCTGCAGCTGGTTGCCGCCGGTCGTGGCGTCGGTGCCGTCCGGGAGCGACCAGGTGTAGGAGACCTTCTGGTCCGCGGCCCGCCAGACGGAGGCGGTGGTGTTGGTCAGGGTGACGTCGACGGTCTGGTCGTCGCCGGGGATCATCCGGGCCGGGGTGTACGGCGCGAAGTAGGTCGAGTCGGTCGACTTGTCGATGTACGTGACGACGAGCTGCGGCCGCAGCTGCGGCTCCTCCGCCTCCGAGGAGAGGAAGACGGTCCGCTCCTGCGGGCCGGTCGCCGACTCGTCGCGGAGCCGCACCGCCAGGCCCTTGTTGCTCGCCGGGTCGGTGACCCAGCCCTGCGCGAGAGAGGTGACGTACCAGCTCTGCCGGGCCGGGTCGTTGGTGACCGTGCCCACGGTGTCGGCGACGACGGCGTCCATGTCGCCGCCGGGCGCGGTCCACGCGGTGGCGGCGTTCGCGTTGTTCCATGTGGCCGCGGTCTCGTCGAAGTCCCGGGTCAGGCCGTGTACTTCGTAGATCGCGCCGGCGGTGTCCGTGGTGGTGGTGAAGCCCCACAGGTCGAGCTGCGCCTCCAGAACGCGCGCCCCGGCGGGGATGCCGGACACCGGGAACTTCAGCAGCGAGCGCGTCTTGCCGTACGTGCCGCTGTTGTTGCCGACCGACAGCCAGGGCCGGTTGATGCCGGAGTCGGAGAGGGTGTCGTGCCCGGTGGTCGGCTGCGTGGACGACAGGGTGGTGTCGGTCCCGGTGCCCTGGAGCACGACGGTCGTGCGGCCGGCCTTGGGCAGCCGGACGATCTGGGTCGGGGCCGGGACGACCTGCCCGTCCTTCGTCTTGACCGCGACCATGTAGTAGAAGACGTTGCCGAAGGAGTCGGCCGAGTCGGCGGGCGTCGGCGTGGCCGTCGAGTCGGTGAACGCCGTCAGGTCCTTCGACACCGGGGCGACCAGGGTCTGCGAGGACGGCGTGAAGGACTGGAAGACGCTGCGGTGGACCTGGTACTCGACGATGTCGTCGCCGGTGGCGGTCGACGGGTCGGTGTACGTGGACCAGTCGAGCTCGGCGCCGGTCGCGTGGACGACCTGCGGCGCGTTCAGGCTGACGCCCGGACGCCCCCAGGTGAGCACCAGCTTGGGGTAGTTGGCGACCTCGCCCTTGTAGGCGTACTCGGCGGCCTCGTACCGCGGACCGCCCTTGGGGGCGCTCGCGGACTCGTCGCCGGCCTTGACGACGAAGCCGTTGTTGGCGGAGGCGCCGTCGATCCACTGCTGGACGGTCTTGGTCACCGGGAAGGTGTGCCAGGTGTTCAGCTCGCCCGGCTTCTTCGTGACCACGCCGCCCTTGGTGAACCGGACCGCGTCCGCGATGACCGACGTGGTGGCGGAGGCGGGGCCGTCGCCGAGGACGATCTTGCCGGCGTTGCCCGCCTTGAACGGGTGCGTGCCGAGCGGCTTCCACACGCCGCCCGTGCCGGTCTGCTGGTTGACCGTGTAGGCCTTGCTGCCGCCGTCGTACGTGACGGTGTACGGGGCGTTCGTCGCGCGGTCCGAGGCCGGCACGTAGTGCGCGTCGACCTGGTAGGCGCCGTCCTCGGGCAGGTTCGGCTGCCAGGTGTACGTGTCACCGGCGACCGCGTCCTTGTTGAACAGGTAGTCCTGGTTCACGGCGTACTGCGTGAACGCGGTGTTGGTCGAGGCCGGCCAGGCGCCCTTGGCGGCGGTCGTGCCGGCGTCCCCGTCGTCGACCACGACGGAGGTGCCGGACAGCTCGCCGGTGAGGGCGTTCGCGTTGTTCCACGTCGCGCCGGTCTCGGTCCAGGCGCCGGTGGCGCGGTGCGCCTCGAGCCGGACCTCGGAGTCGCCGGTGGTGTGGGTCTGGTCGTAGTAGAGCTTGAGCTCGGCCGAGTCCAGCTTGGTGCCCGCGGGCACGCCGGACAGGCCGAAGTACAGCAGGGCGCGCGAGGAGCCGGTGTTGGTGTTGCCCACCGAGAGGCGCCAGCTGCCGTCGTGGTTGGCCGCCGGGTCGTCCGAGGAGATCATCACGTCCCGGGACTGGGTGGGCGTCGGCGCGATCGAGATCGTCGGGTCGACGACCACCGGGTACCGGCGCTCCGGGGCGGCCAGCCAGGCGGCGTCGGGCCGCAGGCTCAGGGCGTACGAGCCGTTGCCGCCGGTGAGCCGCTGCTCGACGTCGTGGCTGGCGGCCGTCCCGTACGGGGCGCTCCGGTCCTGCTGAGCGTCCGTCATAAAGGCGGCGGGGATGACGAGTTCGGGGCGGGACGGACCGGAGCTCTCGCTGAAGAGCGCGATGGAGCCGTCCTTGCGCGCCGTGGCGGCGAGGCCGTGCGTGGTGAGCGTGAACTCGTACGCGGGCGTGCCGGAGGGCTTGCCGCGCAGGACGATGCCCTCCTTCACGGTGCCGTTGCCCACGCTGTACGTCAGGTCCGCGCCCTTGCCGAAGGCGTCCCGGTACGTGACGGTGCTCCCCGCCGCCTGGGGCGTGAGCTTGCGGGCTCCGGCCGCGCCCTTGAGGCCGAGGGCGACCCAGTGGCCGTCGTCGAGTTCGAAGCGGACGAGCTGCCGGGCGTCGTCGCCGAACCACGTGCGGGCGACATTGGTGGTGTTGACGTGGGTGAAGCCCTCCCGGTCGGTGGGTGCGACCGTGGTGTCGATGGGCTTCCAGTCCCGGTTCCGGCCCTTGCCGGTGGCGTAGTGGGTGGCCACGCCGGAGACCTCGGACTGGATCCTGCCGTCGGAGAGCTGCCAGTACCGGGCCTGCGGGGTGCGGCGCTCGGTGAGCTCCTTCACCCGCTTGGGCTTCGGGGCGGCCTTGCCGCGGGGGAGGTGGTCGTTGCTGGGTACGGCGGTGTCGGGAAGCCGGGGCGGGGTGGCCGCCTCCTTGCCGTCACCGCCGAACCAGCTCTTGATGTCGTCGACTATCGCGTCGCCGTCGGGCGGCGCGGCGTAGGCGGGCAGGGGGCTGATCGTCGTGACGACCGCCATCACCCCGCTGACCGCAAGGAGCCTGCGCGCTCGTGGTCCGAACATGGCATGTCCCTCCCGGCTGCCGGTCGGCGGCCGTCAGCGGGAGGTTCTACAGGGTCATGAATCGTCCATGTCAAGCACACACGCAAAGCGCGCATCGCGGCTGAGTCCGCGTCAATCAGCCTGGTTCACCGTAAATTTCGGGGCGCGCCCGCCGGGCCGTTCGCGGGCGCGCCGCAGGCCTACGGCTGCTCGCTCCGTCCGAGCCTGTGCCGCAGGAAGGTGTGCACCAACGCGTAGTTGTGGGCGACCTGTTCGTTGTCGGAGGCGCCCGCGTGGCCGCCGCCGGTGTTCTCGTGGAGCAGCACCTCGTGGCCGAGCTCGCGCAGCCGCGCGGCGGCCTTGCGGGCGTGGCCGGGGTGGACGCGGTCGTCCCGGGTGGAGGTCATCAGCAGCACCGGCGGGTACGCCTGGTCCGCGGTCAGGTGGTGGTACGGGGAGAGGGCGCGCAGGTGCGGCAGGTCGGCCTCGTCGTCCGGGTCGCCGTACTCCGCGATCCAGGACGCGCCGGCCAGCAGCTTGTGGAACCGGCACATGTCGAGCAGCGGCACCTCGGCGACGATCGCGCCGAAGAGCTCCGGGTACCGGGTGAGCATCGCGCCCATGAGCAGGCCGCCGTTGCTGCCGCCCTCGGCCCCGAGCATGTCCGGGGTGGTGACGCCCCGCGCGACGAGGTCCGCGGCGACGGCCGCGAAGTCCTCGAAGGCCCGGGGCCGGTTCGCGCCGAGCGCGGACTGGTGCCACTGCGGCCCGTACTCGCCGCCGCCGCGGATGTTCGCGATCACGTAGGTGCCGCCGCGCTCCAGCCAGGCCCGGCCGGTGACCCCGCTGTAGTAGGGGGTGAGGGAGACCTCGAAGCCGCCGTAGCCGTAGAGCAGGGTGGGGCCGGGGCCGGTGGCGGAGCGGTCGGGGCCGATCTCGAAGTACGGGACGCGGGTACCGTCCGCCGAGACGGCGAAGTGCTGCCGCACCGCCAGGCCGGCCGTGTCGAAGTGGGCGGGGGCCTGCTTGAGGGTCTCCGAGTCGCCGCCGATCTCGCCGCGGGAGAGCGTGGAGGGCTGCAGGAAGCCCGAGACGTCGAGGAAGTACTCGTCGGAGACGTCGGGGTCGGTGTCGATGACGCCCACCGCGGACAGTGCCGGCACGTCCGCGAGCGGCGCGCGGGTCCAGCCGTCGGGGCCGGGGGTCAGCACCTCGATGCGGGTGCTGACGTCGCGCATCGTCTCCAGGATCAGATGGCGGCGGGTCCACGACTGCCCGGCCAGCGCGGTGCGCTCGTCGGGGGTGAACAGCGCCTCGGCGGTGCGGTCGCCGGCCAGGAAGGCGTCGAAGTCGAAGGCGAGCAGGGAGCCCGCCGGGTGCCCGAGCCAGTCGGACTTGAGGGTGACGATCAGGTACTGGCGGTGGGCGTAGGCCTCGGCGTCGTCCGGGACGTCGATCTTCACCAGGTCGCCGTCGGGGGTCAGCAGGTGCGTCTCGCTGTGGAAGAAGTCCAGCGAGCGGCCGACGAAGTCCCGCTCGTACCCGGGCGTGCTGTCGTGCAGACCCCAGGCCGAGACGTCGCCCGACTCCCCCTCGTAGACGAGCTCGGCCTCCGCCAGCGGGGCGCCGCGCCGCCACCGGCGCACGGTGCGCGGGTAGCCGGAGTCGGTGAGCGAGCCGGGCCCGAAGTCCGTGCCGACGAAGAGGGTGTCGGCGTCGATCCAGCCGATCTGCGTCTTGGCCTCGTCGACCCGGAACCCGTCCTCGACGAAGGCCCGCGTCTCAAGGTCGAACTCGCGGACCACGACGGCGTCCCCGCCGTCCCGGGAGAGCATGACCAGCGCCCGGTCGTACGCGGGATACCGGACCCGGGCGCCGGCCCAGACCCATTTCTCCCCCTCGGCCGCGGCGAGCGCGTCGACGTCGAGCAGTACGTCCCACTCCGGTTCGTCCTTGCGGTACTGCTCCAGCGTCGTCCGCCGCCACAGACCGCGCACATGCTCGGCGTCCTGCCAGAAGCTGTAGAGGAACGCCCCGCGCCGCACGGTGTACGGAATCCGGTCCGACGCGTCCAGCACCTCCCGCAGCCGCGCCTTCAGCGCCGCGAACCCGGCGTCGCCGACGAGCGCCGCCTCGGTCTCGGCATTGCGCTCGGCCACCCAGGAGAGCGCGGCCTCGCCCTCGATGTCTTCCAGCCACAGATACGGGTCGTCTTCGATCACACCCCGCATTGTGCATGGTCCGCCGGTCGTGCAGGGTCCGCCGGCCGGCCGGAGCCCCTCGGCCCGCCCGCTCAGACGGACACGCTTCTGCTGAACCAGCCGCTGAAGGCCTGCTCCTCCGCCTCCGCCTCGTGCCGCTCGGCCCGCCCCAGGGCCAGCTCGACCCTCCCCAGAGCCCGCTCGGCCTCCGCCCGCCACGCCGCCGCGTCGGCGCGGGGCGGGGGAAGGAACGGACCGCGCTCCGACGCCTCGGCGGCGGCCTCGAAGAAGTCGCCGCCCTTGCGCTTGAAATCGTCCGTGCCCCAGGAGCGGCCGGGACCGTGCAGCGGCACCTTCTGCAGATGCGGGATGTGCTTCGCGCAGTGGATGTACGCCTCTTCCACGGCGACCTCCACCCACACCTGGGCGCGGCGGCCCGGCACGGGGTCGACCGAGAGCCCCGGCCGGTCGCGGCGGATCTCCTCGTCGGTGAGGACGCGGGCCGTGCCGTTGACGTGGAGCCCGATCCTGTCCTTGAGGAAGTCCACCATCAGGATCCCCACGTGCGGGTTCTCCTCGATGTTGCCGAGGCTGGCCTGCACGCCGTTGCCCCGGTACTCGGGGTAGGCGAGCGTCGCCTCGTCCAGGACGTGCAGGAAGCCGGGCGGGCCGGCGCGGAACGTGTTGTCGCACTCGCCGTGCCGGTCCGCCGTCGCCAGGAAGAACATCTCCTGCCGGGCCACGAACTCCCGCATCCGGGCATTGAGCCGGTCCAGGACCTGCTCCGCGTAGAACCTGTCCGCGCGCGCCGTCGTGCCGGCCCGCAACTGCACCAGGTGCTCGCCGTCACTGCCCGGGCGGGAGGTTCGGACCGGCGCCGGTCTGGCGGGCTGGGTCGTCGGAGCATCCATCGGTCGCCTCGCCTCGCAGGTTTCTCGGGGTCGGTCACGTCTCTCGGTCGTCTTCGTACGCGGAGTCCGAGTGTGCCCCGATTGCCCGCTCCCCGGCGGGATTCCCGTGATTCGTTCCTCTCTCCTCCACCCTGGTGGTATACGCCCGTCAGCGCGTGGCCGCGACGCTCTCCTCTGCCAGCAGCGAGAGCCGGCTCGCCGTCCGGTCGATGTCCGTCGGCAGCCCGTCGCCGCTCAGCGCGTCGGCCAGGGCAGTCCGGCCGACGAGGGTGAGGTGGACGTCGCGGTCGCACAGGACGTCGACGAGGTTGGCGAAGCGCTGGGCGGCGTCGCGGCCGGCCTCCGTGAGGCGGGGCAGTCCGGAGAGCACCCAGCGGTGGTGGGCGTCGGCGAGGGCGAGGTAGTCGATGGTCGAGCGGGGCCGGTCGCACAGTTCGGTGAAGTCGAACCAGACCAGGTCGTCCCGTACGGCGAGGGCCTCCACGGTCCCGTGGCCGACCGGCACCGGCTGCCGCTCCTCGGGCCGCGGCGGCGACAGGAGCGGGGGCGTACCGGCTCCGAGCGCGTCGAGGTCGCCGTCGTGCCGCAGGTAGCGGCCGGCCGCGAATCCGGTGCGCTCCCGGGTGGCGGCCCCGGCTGCGCGGTAGTCGGGGCCGTCGGTGAGCCCGACGACGTCCAGGGAGCGTTCGAGGAGCGCGATGGTCGGCTCGAAGAGCGGGTGGAAGACCGGGTTGGGCAGCAGCCCGGACGGCGGGTAGTTGGAGGTGGCCAGGAGCGTGGTGCCGCGCTCCGTCAGAGCGCTGACGACCCGGCCCATGAGCATCGCGTCGCCCGCGTCGTGGACATGGAACTCGTCGAAGTACAGGAACCGGCAGTCCCCGAGCAGTTCGGCCACCGCGAGCCGGCCGGCTCGCGACTCGTTGCGGTGCCGGGCGTACGCGGCGTGGAACCGGCGGAAGAACTCGTGGAAGTGCAGCCGCCGCTTCTCCTCGACCCGCACGCTCGCGTACAGCGTGTCGGACAGCCAGCTCTTGCCGCGTCCGACCGATCCCCACAGGTACACCCCCCGCACCGGTTCGGCCGCGGCGCGTCCGAACCAGCGCTGCCGTCCGCCCCGTTCCAGCGCCTCGCCGAGCTCGGCGAGCCGGGCGGCCACCGCTCGCTGCCCGGCGTCGAGCACCAGGCCGTCCCGCTTCGCCGCCTGCTCGAACCGCTCCAACACATCGCCCCCACCAGCGAGATCGCCTCTGCCGTTGGCCCATCGCTTCATGTTCATGACCACCCCTACACTACGGTCACCTTGATCATCTGAGTGCGGGACAACGCAGGGGGACGACATGCAGTGGGTCATGGCTCTCGACGACCCGACGGCCACGCTGGACACCGTGGGCGGCAAGGGGGCCGCCCTCGGCGAACTCGCCCGCGGCGGGCTGCCGGTGCCCGCGGGGTTCCACGTGACGACCGACGCCTACCGGGAGTTCGTGGCCGCCGCCGAGCTGGCCGATCCCATCGGCGAGGCGCTGGCGGACGGGGAGGGCGAGGCGGGCCCGCGCATCCGCGCGCTCTTCGGCGGGGCCGAGCTGCCCGACGCACTGCGGGAGGCCGTCCTCTCCGCGTACGCCGCGCTGGGCGACGGCGAGGCGAGGGTGGCCGTGCGGTCGTCGGCCACGGCGGAGGACCTGCCGGACCTGTCGTTCGCCGGCCAGCAGGACACCTACCTCAACATCCATGGCGGGAAAGCCCTGTTGAGCGCGGTACGCGACTGCTGGGCCTCGCTGTGGACGGACCGGGCGATCGCCTACCGCGCCCGGGCCGGCATCGCCCACGAGGACGTGACGCTGGCCGTCGTCGTGCAGGAGCTGGTGGCGGCGGACGCCGCCGGAGTGATGTTCACCGTGGACCCGCTCGGCGGCCCGGCCGACCGCCTGGTCGTCAACGCGGCCTGGGGCCTGGGCGAGGCTGTGGTCAGCGGCCTGGTCACGCCCGACACGGTGTACGTCGACCGGGCCGAGCTCGCGGTCGTCGAGCGGCAGACCGCCGTCAAGGAGGTCATGACCGTCCCGACCGCCGAGGGGACCCACGAGGCGCCTGTGCCCGCCGACCGGCGCGAGGCCCCGGTCCTCAGCGACGCCGAGGCCGTCGAGCTGGCCCGGCTCGGCCTGCGGATCGAGGAGCTGTACGGCGACCCGCGCGACGTCGAATGGGCCCGCGAGGACGGGGAGTTGCGCATTCTCCAGGCCCGGCCGATCACCACGGCCGCCCCGCCCGTGCCCGAGGTGTGGAACGACAGCACCGGCACCGACTCGCTGTGGACCAGCGCCAACCTCGGCGAGGCCGTGCCGGACGTGATGACGCCGGCGACCTGGTCGTTCGTACGGCGGTTCATGGGCGAGGTCATGGTCGGGGCCACCCTGGAAGGGCGGCCCATGTACGGCAACATCGGCGGCCGCTTCTACATGAACCTGAGCGTGACGGCCACCCTGGCCGCCGCGTTCGGGCAGGCGAAGAAGTTCGCGCAGGCCAACGAGCTGGTCTTCGGCCGACTGCCCGAGGGCATGGAGATCCCGCTGCTGCCCGCGTCCCGGTTCCGGGTGTGGCGGGACACGATGGCCGAGGCCTTCGCCGTCGTCAGGCGCATCCGCGCCAACGGCAAGGAGCTGCCCGGCTTCCTGGAGCAGGCCCCGAAGCGCTGCGCGGACCTGCGGGCGCGGGTGGGCCGGGCGGCCGACGCGCAGGAGCTGCGCGGGCTGTGGGACCGCGAGATCGAGGCGTACTTCCGGCTCTGCTGCCACATGCTCCAGGCGGCCACCCGCAGGGACGGCGACACGCTCGTCAAGGTCCGCGGCACACTGCGCGACCTGGTGGGCGAGGAGGACGCCGACCTGATGACGACGGGCCTCGGCGACGACGGCCAGCTCGCCAGCATGGGGCCGCTGCTCGGCCTGGAGCGGCTGGCCCGCGGCGACATCGACCGCGCGACGTACCAGCGGACGTACGGCCACCGCGGCCCGCACGAGTTCGAGCTCTCCCTGCCGCGGCCGGCCGAGGACCCGGACTGGATCGACCGGCAGCTCGCCGCGCTCGGCGCGGTCGAGGAGGACGCCGACGTCCGCCTCGTACGGCAGTACGAGGCGCGGAACGCGGCCTGGGGGCGGTTCGCGGCGCAGCACCCCAAGCGGGTCGGCGCGATGCGTACGACAGTGGAGCGGTGGGCCGCGTCGGCGCGGCTGCGCGAGGCCGCGCGGACCGAGGTGGCCCGCGTCTTCTGGCTGGTGCGCGACGTGGTGCTGCGCGCCGGCGAGCTGACCGGGCACGGCGAGGACCTGTTCTTCCTGGCGGCGGAGGAGATCCTGACGGTCCTCGACGGGAACGCGTCGCCGCTCGCCGCCGTGCCGGCGCGGCGGGCCGCGTACGAGCTGTACCGGGCGCTGCCCACGTACCCGACGCTGATCCGGGGCGAGTTCGACCCGCAGAGCTGGGCGGCGGACCCGGACCGGCGCGCCGACCTGTACGACGCGCAGTCCACCGTGCCGCCGTCCGACACGGTCAGCGGCTCGCCGGCCTCGGGCGGCGTGGTCGAGGGCGTCGCGCGCGTCGTGGCGACGGTCGAGGAGGGCGAGTCGCTGAAGCCGGGCGAGATCCTCGTGACGACGGTGACCAACATCGGCTGGACGCCGCTGTTCACCCGGATCTCGGCGATCGTCACCGACGTGGGCGCGAACCTCTCGCACGCCTCCATCGTCGCCCGCGAACTGGGCATCCCGGCGGTCGTCGGCTGCGGCAACGCGACGACGCGGATCCGGACCGGTCAGCGCATCCGCGTGGACGGCGGGCGCGGCACGGTGGAGGTCCTGAACGCGCAGTGACCGCCGGGACCGGCAGGGGGCGGGGTGGCGGACCGGCTCAGACGGCCGTCCGCTCCCCCAGGACAGGGGCGAGCAGCTCCAGCGCCTCCTCCCAGCGGAAGCCGTCCGAGGCCCCGTCCCCCGGAGCGCCGGAGCCGATCAGCACCCCCATCTCCCGGAGCCGGTCCAGGCTCCGGGAGTAGGCGGGGTGCGCGGACAGGGCCGCGTTCACGCGCGGCAGGACGGCCGTCGGGATGCCCATGCCGTACGCCTCGCACAGGATGGCGAGGGCGAGCGTGTCGGCGATCCCGGCGGCCCACTTGTTGATCGAGTTGAACGTGGCCGGGGCGACCGCGATCGCGTCCGCTGGGGGCAGCGGGCGGTCGTCGCCGGGGGCGCGCCACGCCGAGCGGATCGGATGCCCGGTCTGCGCGACGACCGCCTCGGCGTCGAAGAAGCCCAGCGCCTGCGGGGTCGCGACGACGGCTGCCTCCCAGCCCTGCTCCTGCGCGGCGTCTATCAGCAGGCCGACACCGTCCGCGATGCCGGCGGCGCAGACGACGACGTACAGGAACGGTTTCGAGGGGGCGGCGGACGGCTCGGACACGTGGGACTCCCGGGGCGGCGGTGGGAAGAGGCGACCCGGGCAGCGTACGGGGCGGCCCACGTCAACCCGTCGGGGAGATCGTGTACGTGCGGCTGGAGGTGTAGAAGTCCAGGGCCGCCCGGCCCTGTTCGCGCGGGCCGTGGCTGGAGTCCTTCGTGCCGCCGAACGGGAGGTGGAAGTCGACGCCGGTGGAAGGCGCGTTGATCCGGATCACGCCGGTGACGAGCCGGTCGAGGCCGTGCAGGGGACCTCCGTCGGAACACGACGGCGCCCCGGCTCCCGCAGGGAAGCCGGGGCGCCGAAGGGGCTGATCACCCCCTGCGCACCGATCCGAGCCGGCCGGTCGGGCGCTCCACCGGCTCGTCCCGACCCTCGGCCCACAGCGAGCGGACATGGCCCAGGTGCCGGAGCATGCACTCCTCCACGCTGGCCACGTCCCGCGCGATCATCAGATCGAGCAGCTCCACGTGCTCCTGTGCCGAGGAGACCAGTTTGCCCGCCTCGTCCAGGCCGGTCAGGCCGTACAGTCGGGAGCGGTTGCGCAGGTCTCCGACGGTCTCGACCAGGCGGTCGTTCCCCGCGAGGCCGAGCAGCGTCAGATGGAAGCGGCGGTCGGCCTCCAGGTAGCCGATGAGGTCGTGCGCGCGGGCCTTGACGACGATCTCCTCGGCCAGCGGGCGCAGTTCCTCCAGCTGTTCGGCCGCGGCGAGTTCGGTGACCCGGACGACCGTCGGCACCTCGATCAGCATGCGCAGCTCGGTGCACTGGTCGAGCTCCCGCTCGCTGACCTCGGTGACCCGGAAGCCCTTGTTGCGCACCGGCTCGACCAGGCCCTCGCGGGCCAGGTCGAGCATCGCCTCGCGCACCGGGGTGGCCGACACCCCGAGCTCGGCCGCGAGACCGGGGGCCGAGTACACGCCGCCGGGCTTCAGCTCGCCCGCGATCAGGGCCGCTCGGAGTGCATGCCCCACCTGGTCGCGGAGCCGCTCCTGCGCCTTGATGAGACTGTGCTGCTTCAGGTCAGCCACCGCTTCTACCTCCGAGAACTCGCAGAGGCCCAGCGTACTATGTGACGTTTCGCTGCCTCAGCTGCGCAGGGGCCCCTCGCAGCGGTAGTCCGACGTGCCCGCGCGCTTCGTGGACCAGATGTCCACCGGCCCGAAGGAGCAGTTCATGTCGGCCAGGTTGTTCGAGGCGGCGCCGGCGCGGTCGAGGATGAAGTAGTCGACGGTCTCCGACATGTCCTTGAAGACCTTGTCCTCGCTGCGCCAGTCGCTCAGGTTGGCGGTGATCCGCCCGGTGCAGACGAACCGGCGCTTGCCCGGGTCGCCGTTCTCGACGCACGCGGGGGTGTTGGAGGTGGCGGCGGCGAAGGAGGACTTCACCGCGGCGAGCGTCGCGTCGCGCAGCTGATCGTTCGGCGTGTACGTGGTGTCGGGCACGAACAGGTCGTCGACCTTGGCTATCTGAGCGTCCAGGAAACGGTCGTAGTCGCGCTGGAGGTACGTGTCCGAGCCCAGGCGGTGCCGCCAGGCGTCGTAGCCGGCCACGTCGTCGGCGCGCAGCCGGCCGTACATCTCGCGGAGCAGCGCCGGGCGTTCGGTCCACAGGAACTCGAAGAACGTGCCGGCGTACGAGTAGAAACGGAAGCCGTCGCCCTCGTAGGTCGCGTTGAGCAGCTGTTCCACGGTCATCCGCGGGCCACCGCCGGCGGTGTCGGCGATGACGCTGCGGACCAGGGACTTACGGACGGCGATTCCGTCGTCGCGGGTCGCGCCGTCGAAGAACTCGGCGGTGCCCTCGTCCATGGCGGTGGTGCGGTCGCCCTCGTACCAAGGGCCCTCGCCGAAGAACCCGGGTACCGCGTACCGGCCGTTGAGGTAGTGCGTGTACTCGTGCCGGAACAGCTCTTCGAGCGTGAGCGAGGAGTCCTGCGGGACCCGGCGCTGGTAGGTGTAGAACGTGGCGCCGTTCTCGATGTACATCCCGCCGTTGTTCGTGTCGTAGCCGGTCAGGATGGGCTGGTAGGTGACGTAGTCGGCGCGGGAGCCGTACAGCACGATGTTCAGCGTGGTGTTGGGGTCGCCGGCCAGCGGCTGCTCGGTGCCGAGCACCCGGTGGTACTGCGCCTTGACCTGCTTCGAGGCGTAGTAGAGCTGGTCCACGGTGGCGCGATCCAGGCCGGTGCGGACCTTGATGGCCCCGTTGTCGTACGTGTACGTGTACGGGAAGATCCGCTTCTCGATGTCCGCCTTGCACACCCCGTACGGCGCGCACGCCTCGTAGAAGTTGAGCCAGCCCACCAGCTTGGCCCAGGGCTCGCTGCCGTAGCCGAAGGCCGAGTCGACGGGCGCGAGCAGGGCCCCGAGGTCGGGGACGATCTGCGCCTTGAGGGCGTCGATCTGGGCGAAGCGGCCGTACTCGCCGAGGGCGTCGCGGACCACCCAGGCGTTGGCGGTGCCCTTCAGATGGGTGTGGCCGGAGAAGGCCCGGAAGGCGGCGCGGTACGCGGGGTCGGCGGCGACCGCGGCGTGGAAGGCGGTGTCCCGGTTGCCCGGGTAGACGCCGAGGTAGTTGACCGAGAGCCCGGCCAGCGCGGCGCCCGCCCACGTGGGGTCCTTGTGGGTGGCGGGGTGCGCGGCGTCCATCGTGGCCAGCACCTTCGTGATCAGCCCGAGCTGGTGCTGGCGCAGGCCGGGGGCGCTGCCCGCGTAGAGGGCCTCGCGCAGGGTCGCGGCGTTGGCAGGGGTGGCGTCGAAGGTGCGGGCGGCGTTGCCGAAGTCGGCCGTCGCACGGCGCATGGCGTCCACGGTGGGCGCGTCGGTGATGTCGATCTCGACGCGGGAGAAGTCGTGGTAGGCCACGGCGTGCAGGTACGTGAACATCTCCGCCAGGTGCGAGGAGTTGCGCCCGTCGTGCGCGGCGGCGAGGGCGGAGATCCGGCGCGAGACGGCCTGGACGTGGGCGTCGGACATGACCGGGACGAGCCGGGCGTCCCAGGTCCAGATGAGGCCGCGCAGGCAGCCGTCGGCGAGGACGGCGGGGTCGGCGAGGAAGTCGGCGAACTGCTCGGGCGCGAGGTTCGTGATCCCGTCGAGGGTGCAGGGCACACCGGCCGCGGTGCGGGGCGCGGCGGACCGGGACGTCGTCGCGCTCGTCGCCTTCGAGGTGGCCTCGGCCGCGCCGAAGACCCGGGCCTGGGCGCGGACCTGGCCGGGCGCGGGGGCCGGGGAGGGCTTGAACGACCGGGCGGACGCGAGGCGTTCCACCTCGTCGAAGGGGTTCGGCGCGACAGTCGGCGCCGGTGCGGCAGCGGGCGCGAGGGCGGCGGGTACCCGCGCCGGCTGCTCGGCGGCCTGGGTGACGGCCTGCCCGGTGGAGGCGACGAGAGTCACCGCGACGGCGGTGGCGAGGAGGGAGGAACGCACGGCTCTGTGGTGGGACACCAAGGACTCCTGGTCTGGAAGTGAAGTGGGGGATGGTCCGTGGAGCGGGTGCGCTGCGGCGCGAACCCCCTTGGTTCGTCGGGGTGTTGACGAGGGGGCACGCGCCGTTGCGTGAGCTGTAACATAGTAATGTGAAATTGCACTGACAAGACCTGTGCACCCGTCAGTTCCCGCCGTCCCGCCGAAGGGCATCCGCCTCGGCGAAGCCACGGGCGTCCCCGCGCGGGAACACCCGTGGCCGAACAACCCCCCGAATCAGGCCCCTTGGGCGCGGTCGACGCCGATGAACCAGCTCTTCGCCGCCTCCAGATGGGAGTCGACCCGGGCCGCGGGCCGGTCCATCAGCGGAAGGAGCTCCCCGCGCCGGGAGCGGAGCGCCGCCTTCAACGCGCCGTCCCGCACGGCCATCTGCTGGAGGACCGCCAGCGATCGCGCCCCGCATCCGGCGAGCTGCGGCCAGCTCCCGTCGTCGGCCCGCAGTTCCGAGGTCCGGCCTGAGCGGGAGGCGTAGGCCAGGGCGACGAAGGCCGCCCCCGGGCTGGGATGGTCGGGGCGCAGCAGATGCTCCCGTGCCTTCGCGAGCGCCTCCGTGGTCCAGCGCTGCTCGGGCAGCCACATCACGCCCCACGCCGTGGCGTAGGGATGAGCGGGGTTCGGCAGCCGCCCGGGCGTCGCCCGGGGAATCAGGTCCTGCCGGTTGACCAGGTGCAGCGAGCGCGCCGCCCAGCCGATCTCCCGCCAGTGCTGGGCCTCGTCGAACACGACCTTGCGGCGCATCCGCCCGCCGATGGTCTCGGCGACGACCGGCGCGAGCACGTACGCCAGGTCCGGACGCTCGTCGCGGACGAAGACCATCAGGTGGTCCAGCGTGCGCAGGTCGAGGTACCCCGAGTACGCGGTGGGCGGGACCTTCTCCAGGGCGTCGAGGATGAGCCGGACGGTGTTGTCGGCGCCGACCGTCCGGAGCACGGCCAACAGCCCGGGCGTGTGCGTCAGGTCGGCCACCCGCCGCCCCTGGCCGATCCGCCGGGCCACACTCTCCCCGGAGATCGCCGCCGCGAGCTCCCGCGCCCAGTCCGGGTCCCAGATCAGCGCCATCCGGATCACGTTGGTGAGCGCCGCGGGACTGGTCACGTTGACCGCGCTGACGTGCCGCGGCCCGCGGAGCTTCTCCACCCACGCCGAGTGCGCCTGGTTGGACCGCAGCCCGAGGTCGACCAACTGCCGCACGACCGCGTACTGCTGCGTCGGGTGCTGGATGTGCCCCAGCTCGCGGGTGTAGGCGTTCCAGGCCCTGGTGTCCTGCTGCGCCTGGACCATCAGCGCCACCCCGCTGCCTGCCGACACCCGTTCCACCGTGCTGAGCAGGCGGGTCGCCTCGACCGGATCGTTGAACATGGCCTGGCGCAGATGCTCCTGCAGCCCGTTGGTCACCGCCGAACGCGACAAGACCCTTTTGTTCAGCAGTGCGTCGAGGGCCGCGGAGGCGCTCTCGGAGTCCAGCCGGCTGAGGACGTTCAGGACCTCGGTGACCTGCGCGCAGCTCGAACCGCGGTGCAGCCGGCCGGCCCACCGCTGGCCGGCCTGCTCGACCGTCTCCTGACGGTTCCTCAGGAGTACGTACCGGCCGGCGTCCGGGGCCGCCACCCCGCCGTCGACCAGGGTCCGCATGGTGTCACGGGCGCACTGCGCCGCGCTGCTGGGCGAGGCCGTCCGCAGGCACTCCGTGAACTCCTCCTCGCTGTGCTCCCTGACGTACCGGCCGGGCGCCCCCGCGTACATCGCCCGGCCGAGCCGGTGGAACTGTCGGCGCGCGTCGGCGCTGTGGGCGGCCATGCCTTCGAGCAGACGGTCCTCGGAGACCTGTCGGCTGAGGGCGTCGACGAAGAGCATGCCGAATTCCTCGTCCTGGCCGATCAGCAGGGCGGTCTGGGGGCCCCAGGGCCGCATCGAGAACTTCAGCGCCTTGGCCGTCACGTCGACGAAGAGCTGCAGGCAGTCCTCCCGGTACGAGGCCTCCGCCTCCCAGATCCCCTTGATGAGGTGGTACTGGACGGAGATCCGCGGGTCCTCCTCCAGCTTCCGGCGCACCCACGTCTCCCCCATGCCGTCCGCGAGGTCCTGGGCGAAGCCCCTGGCTCCGGTGTGGAACAGGTCGTCGACCCGGGCCGTGGCCGAGAGCAGCAGCCCGGCGCCCTTGGCGTCGTTGCTCCGGATCACCTGCTCGGCCAGGCGCTTGGCGAGCGCGTGGTCGGGACGCTCGCCGCCGTTGACGTACAGCGCGTCGCGGGCGGTGAGGTCGTGGATCTCGCTGGTGCTCCGCAAGAGCATCGCCGCCTCGGTGGGCAGCGCGCCCCGTGACAGTGACTCGCGGATCGCCGTGCCGAACCCGGGGACGTCGTTGAGCAGCCGGGTGACGAACGCCCGGTCGTACTCGCGCGCCTCCTCCAGCGCGTAGTGCAGTTCGGACGCCTCGGCCCGCCGCAGGGCGCGGCCGAGACCGATGCTGTGCCGCTTGAGCACGGGCTCCCAGTTGCTGTACTCGGGGTCGAAGCGCAGCCGCAGCACGAACGAGGCGACGAACAGCGCGATGTTGCCGGACTTCTCGGGGTCGTGGTCGAGGAGCTTCTGCACCTCGGGCGCGTGCTCGACCCACAGGGCGTCCACCGGATCGCCGACGGTCCTGCGGGCCTTGCGCACCAGCTTCTCCACCCGGGAGACGGTGCGGTAGTCCAGGGCCCTGAGGGGGTCGAGGCCGACGAGGATCTCCGCACCGCGCCGGGCCACGAGATCGTCCAGGTCGGGGTCGTCGAAGCGGCTGAACCGGTCGAGGACGCTGAACAGCCGGTCGCCGGTGCCCGGTTCGCCGTCGAGCAGCTCCTGGAACTGCTCCTTCATCCAGTGCACGAGCCGCTGAAGGTCCTCGTCGCCGATGCGGTGCCGGTAGCGCAGCACGGCGCGGACCGCCGGCAGCAGCTCGCGGCCGCTGTGGGCGGTCGACTCGGGAAGCCGCCGGAGCAGGAAGGAGAGCAGCTCACTGAAGACCGGCTCGCTGAGCGAGGAGTCCACGGCCAGGAGCAGAACGGCGATGTGCACGGGCGAGGCGGTGCGCTCCCATTTCTGGAACGCCTCGCTGGGGTGGTCCCGCAGCTGCTCGGCGAGCTCTTTGCAGAGCGCGTCGCTGTGCAGGCGGGCGCCGCGCAGGGCGGTGAGCGGTCCGTGGAGGTCGTCGTCGAGCGCGGCCGCGACCTCCTCGACGGCGAGCTCGACGACGATCTCGGAGGGGAACCGCTGGTCCTGCCCCCCGGGCGTACCGGCATAGGCGCTCAGGACGGTGTTGCAGTCGGCCGGGCTCAGGAAGCGACAGTGATGCTCGCGGCGCTGCCGGGTGGCGCCGAGCTTCTCCAGGCCCTTCCAGTGCGACGGCTCCGCCACCCTGGCGTCGCCGCCGAGCAGGGACACCGCGGCCACGACCGCGGCCTGTCGCTGCACGGCGGGGTCCAGGTCGTCGAAGAGGTCGGTCAGATAGCGGTCGAGCGCCTCCGGGGTGTCGATCCCCTTCTTGGCCGCCAGGGTCAGTCCGAGGCTGAAGCGGCGCAGGTCGTGGGGGTGCCGCCGGCACAGCGCCTCGATGTACTTCTTGCTGCCGGCGACGTCCTTGGCGCACTGCTCCCGCGCCTTCTCGACGAAGTGCTCAAGGGCCGCGGGCCGGACGATGGAAGGCACCACGGTGACGCCCTCGGCCCGCCATTCGTGCAGCGAGTGGATGTCGTACTGGAGGAGGGCCAACAGGCCGACGTCGAGCTCGTTCGAGACGTGCGGCAGTGTGCTGTCGACGTCGCTCTCGCCCATGGGGCCGATGCCGTCGAGGACGACCAGAACGGGGCCGGACCCGGGCGTTCCGGCCGGGTCCTCGGACGCCCCCAGGGCATGCCGGATCACCTGGCGGAGCATCTCGCGGGTGGGGAACTCCCGGTTCTCCGGCGCCAGGATGAGCACGCGCCGGCCCTGCTCGGTCAGGTCCCGGGCGAGGCAGCGGGCGATGCACGACTTGCCCGTGCCCGAAGGACCGCCGAGCACGGCGACCTTACGGGTGTCGCCCCCGAAGATGCCCAGGAGGTTGTCGACCTGCTCCGTCCTGATGTCGGGCAGCGGCTGCTCGCTCGAAGGGCGCGGCGTCTCCCAGTCGACCGCGTACCACCCCAGGTCGGACAGCGCGTCCTGGTGCCGGCGACGCGCCCACGCGTCCCAGTCCGCTCCCCAGTAGGCGCGCGCCGCGCCCGCCAGCGTCAGCTCACGGTCCTCGACGAGGAGTACGGGAGCTCCGCCTCCGGCCGACGAGCGGTACCAGCCCTGCCGTCCCGGATGGATGAGCGAGCCGCCCGTGGCGCGGGCCCGCAGCCCGGCCTCCTCGGGGCTCATGCGCTCGAACGCGGTGCTCTGCGGTCGCTGCGAGCCCGCGGCGAGCACACCCGTCCGCGGGTACGGCAGTTCGGGCACGGCCAGGCTCCGGGCCAAGGTGCGCAGCGCCGCGGGCAGCGCCACGCTGTCGTCCTCGATCCTGGACGGCGGCAGCAGCCCCATGGCGGACAGGGACGGGGCCTCGCGGCGCGGCTCGCGTTCCACCCCCAGGTCCTCCATGAGGTCCCGGACGGCGCCAGCCGCCCAGGCGAAGGCCCTGTTGGTGGCGGGCGAGACGGAGCGCCAGCGCTTGGGTCCGGACAGCAGGTCGCGGGCCGTCCGGTCGTGGTCGGCCTGCTCGCCGTCCTGGTCGGCCGCGGCGTCCCGTTCCCGGTCCGGCCGCAGCCCGACGACCCAGGCACGGTCCGGCTCGTCGGAACCGGCGCCGCGGAGCACCACGGTCACATCGAACAGGCCGGCCTCGGCGCGGGCCTGGAGGTCCAGCCGGGCCTCCTCCGCCTTCACCGTGTCGTGCAGCCGGTCGAGGGAGTCGGCAAGGCCCGGGACCGCGTACACGGCCTCCAGGAACGCGGCGTGCGGCCCGCTCTCCCCCTGCGGGTCGGACAGCAGGTCCATGATCCGGCCGAGGCCCCGGTCGACGTCGTCGACGAGCCAGTCCGGGATGCCCGTTCCGTGGCCCGCGTTCCCGCCGGACTCCTCGCGCGCCTCCTCGCGCTCCTCCTCCAGCGGCGCGAGTCCGTCCCGTTGCAGGCGCTTGAGCAGTTCGCCGATCCTGGCGCGGCTCGCGGCCGTGCCGGCGCCGTCCAGGAACTGGTCGAGGGCGAGCAGCGAACCGACGACGACATCGCGGGCGGGTAACTCCATCGCGTTCACGGCGACTCCAAGGTGTGGTCGGACGGTGCTTCCTCGGCCCCGCCGCGTACGTCGAGGCACATCAGCCCTCTGCCGTCGGCCACGATCAGGCGCTGTCCGTCCCGGGAGAACGCCAGGCCGACGGGGGGATCCAGGAGCGGCAGCCAGTACGGCCGCCCGGGCGCGTGGTTCAGCGGGTACAGGCGCAGCCACGGGTTGCGTCCGCCGCCCGCGGTGGCGCACATGGCGTCGCCGGCGGCCAGGCACAGGGTTCCGTCCTGCGCGGGCCAGGTGAGGGTCCTGCCACGGGTCCGGCCGGTCTCCGAGACCCGCAGTTGGCCGCTGTGGTCGAGCGCCGCCACGGTCCGGCCCGAGGGGGACAGCGCGAGCTGCTCGTGCGGCAGTATCAGCGGAGGGGCATGGGGTTCCGGGGAGCCTGCGGGGGCGAGCGTCCGGCTGGTGACCAGGCCGGACGAGGTGGCGGCGACGAGCCGGACGCCGCCCGCGTCGTCGCCGAGGAAGAGCCGGGTGACGGGCTTCGTGAACCGGACGGAACCGGTGACATGTCCTGGGCGGCGGACATCGGTGACGGTCACGACCGCGTCGCGGGCGACGGCGAGCAGCCCGTCGGCGTGCAGGTCGAAGGGCGTCCGCGGCAGGAGCGTGCCGAGCAGCTCGACCACTCCGGCCGCCTGGCCCGTCGGGCGCCACAGCAGGCCCCCGTCCGCGGTGGACGCCACCGCGACCGGCTCCCCGTCGACGATCGCGAGCGCGATCGACGAGATGTGGCCGCCGATCCGCGCGGGTTCGAGCACGGCGCGCATCTCTCCGCCGGCCGACTCCCACAACCGCAGGGACCCGTCCGTGTGCGCCGTGAGCGCGTAGCCGTGCCGCTCGTCCTCCGCCGTCGCCAGCAGGTGGGGCAGCGGCGGTTCGTCCTCGGGCTCGGCCCACAGCACCTCCGCGGGGGCGCCGAAGCTCCGTATGTCGAGTGGCGTGCCGTCGGCTTCCGCCCTCATGAGCTGCGTCTTGAGCCTGAAGGCGCGCGCCCCCCGCCGGGCTCGGGGAGGCAGGGAGCGCAGGGCCGAGCGGAGCCCGTCGGGGACCGGCAGTTCCCGCGCCCCCACGAAAAGGGCCGTGGTCGCCGCGGGCAGGGCGAGCCAGAAGGAGGGGATCGCGAACACGGAGGCGTAGCGCTGGGGTTCGTGCCGCGCGGCGTCCGCGAACAGCGCGATGAGCGCGGCGTCGGCCCGCGGCCAGTCGATCCGACCGTCGTCGCCCTCCAGGCAGCGGAGGGCGGCCTCCGCCAGTTCCCCGGCCTCGTAGCCGGGCTCGGCCGGAAGGGCGAGACGGTAGCGGGCGGTCCCGGACTCGGCGTCGAGCGCGGTGATCCCGGTGTCGAGCAGCGCGACGGCCGCCGCGGCGTCCTCCGGGCCCGTCACAGGGGCGCGCGGCGACATGGCCCGGGCGAGCGCCGCCCAGTGCTCGGCCGTGAGCCCGGACCCCTCCGTGCCCTCGGCACTGCCACAGGCCGCTGCCGCCGCGAGTGGTCTCAGCATCCCCTGGGCCCATGCCTGTGGGCGGCCGTCGGCGGTGAGCGCGTCCAGGTACGTCCGGCGCAGTCGCTCCGCGGCCGCCCGCCGGGCGGATCGGAGGTCTCCGGACGCAGGGAGGAAGGCGTCCACGGCCGCGACGGCCGCGGCGAAGTTGCCCTGGCAGGCGGCCGCGACCTCGTCGCGCTCCTGCCGGGGGTGGCCGTGGCGGCCTCGGTAGCGCGAGCGGGCCCCGTGGTGCATCTGGCGGCCCACGTACGTGCGTACGGCTTCCGGATCGGCTTCGAGCCGCAGTATCGGCAGCTTGCTCCGGCGCCACGCGGCGTCGGCGGACTCAAGAGGGCGGGCCGCCACGACGATCCGGGACTTGGCGTGCTCCGTCAGCGGCTCCAGAAGCTCCGTCACGAGCTCGGCGGGGTCGGCGAACGCCTTGTGGACGTCGTCCACGAGGATGCCCTGCGGCGGCAGGAGTTCGATCCCGTCGAGAAGGCAGTCGAGCAGGTCGTCGAAGGCGACGCCGCGCGGCAGCTCCACGCCGAGGGCCGTGCCGATCCGCCGGGTCAGCGACTCCAGCGTCGTGCCGTCGGCGCTGACGATCGCGTGCGCGGAGCCCTCGGGCACCGGCAGCCCGCGACGCCGGACGATCGCGGGGATGTTGCCGCGCCAGGCGCTGATGCCGGTGGCCGCCACGTGCGCGAGCAAGGCGCTCTTCCCGGCCCCCGCGACGCCGCGCAGCACGAGCGGACCCGGGTCCTGCGTGCCGCCCAAGTAGTCTCGTAACTCGGCCAGTTCGGACTCCCGACCCGAGAAGAACCAACCGGGGTCCCGGCTGTCCGGGGCGAGCCCGCGGGCTCTCTTGCTCCATTCGCCCCATCCCCGGCCGAGCTCCACGGGCTGCTCGGGCATGTGGGCGGGGTTGGGCAGGACGCGGCACCGACGGCCGGCCGACCCGCCGCCCCACACGTGCTGCTCGCCGCCGCCCAGAAGGCCGTTGACGGAGGCGACGAGCCTTCCAGGGTCGACGAACTCCTCCCCGTCGTCCTCGTGGCGGGAGAGCGCCTCCTTGAACGCGCGGGCGAACGCGAGTTGTTGGGCCTCCTGGTAGGAACGCGCGGCGGCGACCACCCAGGTGTCGAACTCCGTGCGCCGTTCGATGTCCACGATCTTGGCGATGTCGTGGAAGCCCTCCGCCAGCCCCTTCTCGGCGTAGCACGCGTCGAGGACGAGCAGCAGCTCGTCCACGGAACGGATCCGTTTCTCCGCGCTGCCGAGCAGCGGATCGGCGATCTCGAAGGGCGTGAGAACGCTCCTCTTGTACTCCTCGTGGTCCGGGAGCGCGAATCCCCATCTCTGCTCGCCGCGACCGGAGATGCCGTGGCCGGTGCAGTACACGAGCACCGACAGCGTCCGATGCGCTCCGTCGTCGCCGGACCGCTGTGCCTTCAGCCATTTCCCCAGCGCCTGGGGTACTTCGTGGAGTCCGCGCTCGCGTGCGCCGGGGGCCGGCGGGTCGATCTCCGTCAGGCCCAGCTCGGACAGCGCCGCCCGCATGGTCGCGATCTCGCGCGGCACGTGCTCCAGGGCGGGCAGCCCGGTCGTCCCCCCGTAGGCGCCCTCACCCGCCAGGAGGAACCAGCGTTCAGCCGAGTGCCGCGGCGACGGCACGGGCGGTCCGTACGTTGGTCAGGTAGCGGGCGCTGTCGTGGAACTGCAGGAGCGGGTTGTCGACCACGAAGTCCTCGACCGCGTCGCCGTACAGAGTCTTGAGGCGCTTGCGCAGGGCGACGATGTCCTGTTCCGCGGAGACGTTCACCCAGCGGCGCACCGAGGGCGGCAGGCCGGGCTTCGCGCCCGCCTTCGGGTCCAGGCGGGACATGACGCCCTTGAGCCCGAGCGGGGACCCCATGGTGACCAGGGTGTCGATCTCCCACTCGGGGTGGTCCCACAGCTCCTCGTAGGCCGCGACGGTGCCGAGCGAGTGGGCGACCACGACGCGCGTGTCGCTGCCGATGGCGGCCCGCACCTCCGCGCGGACGTCGCTGCGGAGTTGCGCGTCGTCGAAGTACCGGTGCACCTGCTTGAGCAGGCGGATCACGCCGGAGGAGGCCATGCCGCCGATGAACGGCGAGCGCTGCACGACGTCAAGGAGGGCCTGGACGCCACGGATGGCGAGGCCCTTGGTCGCGGCGTCGTCGCCCGGTCGCGCCGCAGGGTCGTCGGCGATCACGGCGGCGGCCAGCGCCTCCAACAGGTCGAGTTCGAAACCCTCTTCGACGTCGGCGGCGGTGTACGCGCGCCCGCCGTCGCTCTTGCCGGAGCCCGCGTTGTAGAGGTGCCCGTAGTAGGCGGCTTCGAAGGTGGCGGTGGCGGCGTGGGGATCGCGGATGTTCTCGAGCCCCGTGCGGAGCGCCGTCCGCCAGGTGTCTTCCATCTCGGCCCGCGACTTCCAGTGCCACCAGATCCCGTGCACGCCGACGATGCGCGCCATCAGCACCCTCCCCCATGAGGACCTTCGTTGTCTCTGCCCAGTATTGCGCAAGAGAGTGACGAATATTACACGAAGGTATGCGAAAGACGCCCGCCGCGAGCCTTCGTCGCGTCGGGCGCCTTCCCTCGGATCAGGTGCGGCGGGTCAGGCCCGCTGGACCCTCACCTCGTAGAGCGAGTACCCCCAGTCGGTGGCCCGGCTCACCCCGTGGACGCGGACGTAACGGGCGGACTGGGAGGCGAACTCGGCGGTGTCGTAACCGCCGTCGCTCGCGTCCGTGGACCAGGCCGTACGCCAGTCCGTGCCGTTCTCCGACAGCTCGATGCGGTACTCCCGCGCGTGCGCCCGCTCCCAGTCGAGCGTGACCCGGCCCACCCGGCGCACGGCGCCGAGGTCGACCTGCAGCCACTGGTCGTTCGACCACTCGCTGGCCCAGCGGGTGCCGGTGTCGCCGTCGACGGCGCGGCCCGAGGAGTAGTTCACGAACGGGTTCCACCACTGCGTCGAGCTCGCCGCCGTCGGCGCGTTCGCCGCCAGGTTCACCCCGACCTCGTGCTTCTCAGTGGCCTTCCACGTGGTCAGGTACGACTCGGCGCCCTTGGCCAGTTCGTCCACCACGCCCGCGCCGCCGGTGAGCCGGATCTGCTCGACCCAGTCCGGGACGAGGCCGTTGTGCGCCGCGCCGTCGGTGTTGAGGTCCCAGGTGCGCTGCCCCGTGACCTGGCGGTCGAGCACCGTTGCGCCGTCGAAACTGCGGAAGGGGTACTTCACGGCGTTGGGCGCGTCCCCTCCGACCGGGCCGGGCCAGCCGCCGACGCCGTTCATGTCGGTGCCGTAGCCGAGGCCGACCTTGTACTTCTGGCGCAGCGCGGCCTTCTGGCCGGCCTCGCCGATGAAGCCCTGCGCGCCGTTCATGTACTGGGCCATGAAACCGCCCAGGCTGTAGAGGCGTTCGGTCCAGTCGAGGTCCATCCAGCTGTGGCTGGAGATGACGCCCGGGTACTCCTGCGACTCCAGGATGTCGAGCGCGCGGCCGGCGGCCTTGACGCTCATGTGGTCGAGCTCCAGCATCATGCCGCGGTCCATCATGCCCCGCAGCGCGTGCTCGCCGAGCCGGGTGAGCCCGCGCTTGTTGCACTTCGCGTCGGAGGCGTACGAGGGGACGCTGACGCCGGGCGGCAGCTTCTCGGCCATGGCCGGCGGCGCGGTCAGCCCGATCGGGTTGTCGTGCTGCGGGCCCGCGCACTTCTCCGTGGACCAGAAGGTGCCCGTGGAGAGGAACTGGCCGATGTTGACCGCCACGCCGGTGGTGCCGGAGTCGAAGCGGACGCCGCACAGCGCGTTGTCGAACTTGTGGCAGAGGAACATGCTGCGCACGCCGAGCGCGTACAGCTCGTCCAGGCCGCGGTCGATGTCCGCCTGGTCGCACTGGGCGACGTCCAGGATCATCTTGCAGCCGAACGGCTCCGAGGTCTCCACGCCGAGCACGACCGCCAGCTTGCCCTGCTCGATCACCGAGCGGGCCTGGTCGGAGCTGGTGACGATGCGGAACCAGCCCTTGCCGGGGCCGCCGTACATCTTGTCGACGTAGTCCTGGAGTTCGTAGGTCTTGCGGGCCTGCAGCCGGATGGAGGTCATCTCGTCGCAGCTGCGGTCCCGGGGCAGGAGCGAGCAGATCAGGCCGTTCGTCACGAGGTCGTTGACCAGCACGCGCTGGCCGCCGCGCCAGGCACGCTCCACCCAGGCGTAGTAGTTCTGCTGGTGGCTGAGGGAGTTGTGGGCGGGCCAGTCCTTGAAGGTGGGCCAGCCGACCGGGTCGTGGGTGCCGTCGTCCCCGCCGGTGAGGTGCTCGAACAGCGCTCCCCTGCCGTCGGGGTAGTGCTCGGGACAGTCCTTCAGCGCCTCGGCGATGCCCGCGTCGGAGAACGTCTGGCCGCAGATCATGCGGCCGCCGAAGCCCTCGTTGGACATCAGGTGGTTGTGCGCGTCGACGAAGCCGCGCACCTTGCCCTGCGCGTCCGTGCCCTTGAACGGAGCGCCCGTGGCATTGGTCTGTGAGTCGGGCGCGGGGCGGGCGGTGGGCTCCCACCACGAGCCGCCGGCGTCGGCCGCGGGCACGGGCGCCGCGCCGAAGAGCACGGCGGCGAGAGCGAGGAAGAGGGACAGCAGGGCGGATCTCCCGCGGGGCCTGCGTGGTGCGGTTCGAGTCATGGTCGCGATGCCTTCGGTCGGTGGGGGAACCGGGCGTCGAGCCGTGGGCGGCGCGCACGCACACAGCACCGGCTCAGCGCCAGAGGATCGCGAGAATCAGACAGTGAGTCAATAGTCCGGGACAAATGACCTACTGAATTTTCGACGGAGCCGCCCGACGGGTTGTGAAGGAGGCTTCTCGGGTCAGCTCTCGATCAGCGCGACCATCTGGTCGGCGAGCACGTCGAGCTGCGCGGCGGCGGCCCGTTCGTCGCCGAGGACGAGGTACTGCAGGGTCAGTCCGTCGATCGTCGCGGCCAGCGACTGGGCGATCACCTCGATCGGAAGCCGCAGTTCGATCCCCCGCACCGCGCGGACCTGTTCGAGCAGGGCCACCGCGGAGACCACGTACTGCTCGTACTGGGCGCGGGCGAGATGCTCGAACCCGGGCTCCCGCAGGGCGTACTGGGTGAGGTCGTACGTCAGCATGTGCTCGCCGGGGTGGGCGGTGACGTGGTCCCAGTACGTCCGCAGCGCGCCGTGGACGGTCTCGCGCAGGGTGGCCCTCGGCTCGACGGCCTGCATCACGCGCGCGACGTAGTTGCCGGTGATCGTCTCGATGGCGGCTTCGAGGAGCGCCTGCTTGGAGTCGAAGCAGTAGTGGAAGACGCTCAGCGAGACGCCGGCCTCGGCACAGATCGACCGGGTGGTGGTCCGGGCGACTCCGTCCCTCGTCATCGCTGTGATCGCCGCCTCGACCAGCTGTCGGCGTCGTTCGGCCGACGGCATCCGCGCCATGATTCCTCCTCGCGTCCGGCGGACAGGGTAACCGCAGCCCGTGGAGGGTCGCCGTACCCGACCGACAGAGGAGACCCGATGGAGATGGACGCCGACACCGACCCGTGGGAGACGGTCGGCCGGCTCGCCGCGCGCTTCTCGGCGTGGGACACCGAGCGGGGCATGGGGCCGGAGGAGCAGTGGGCGCTGCAGGTGCTCAAGTTGGCCGAGGAGGCCGGCGAGGCGGCCCAGGCCGTCATCGGCGTACGGGGCTCAAACCCTCGCAAAGGGCACAGCCATTCGTGGGACGACGTACGGGACGAGGTCGCCGACTGCGTCATCACGGGCATGGTGGCGCTGGCGCGGATGCTGGACGGCGAGGCCCGCCCGTACTTCGACGCCGTGCTCGCGCGCAAGGCGGCGAAGTTCCTCCCCGAGTCGGAGTCCGTCGGGGAGCCGGAGGGCTCCTGAGCTGCGGGGCTACGGCTGCCGCGACGCCTCCTCGACGAGTTCGGCCAGCGCCTCCGCCAGCGGGTCGAGCCCGTGGTGGGCGGGCCCGCCCGGCTCGCGCATGTAGCCGTCGCGGCGGATCTCCACCATCAGCGCGCCGACCCGGGCGTCGTCCCCGTAGTACCGCAGCGGGACGTACGTCCCCGCGAACGGGCTGTCGAGGCCGGTCTCCCCGAGCCGCCCGAACGCCTTCTGCGCCGCGGTGAGCAGCCACGCCGGGGTGTGGAACCCGTCGGTGCCGAGGCAGACCGGCGGGCGCGGTCCCTCGCCGTGGAGCTCGTACGGCAGTCGCCCGGTCGGGTACGAGTGGACGTCGACGATCACGGCCCGCCCGACCGCCCGGAGCCGGTCGGCCACGGCCTGCGTCATCGCCTCCGCGTACGGGTGGAAGTAGCGCTCGACCAGTTCCGTCCCGTCGAAGTCCTGCCGCCTGAGCGGTTCGCGGTGCGTGGTGCGCGTGTACACCGCGCCCATGCCGACCGCCAGCATCTCCTCGCGCTCGTCGGGGAACCGCTCAGGGTCGATCACCAGCCTCGACAACTGGTTGACGAACCGCCAGGGCCGGATCGTCGCCCGGTCCGCGGCCGCGGCGGCGATGTCCGCCGTGTGCGCGTCGGTGATGTGGTCCAGCTCCGACTCCAGCGCCCGGTCGTCGAGGACGATGTCCGCGCGCACGTCCTCCGGCACGGCCCGCGACCCGTGCGGCACGTGCAGGATCACGGGCGAGGCGGGGTCGCCGGGCAGGAGGCGGCGGAACGGGGCGGGCTCGTCGGTCATCGGGGTTCCTTGTCGTCGGGGACGCAGACGTGTCCTGCAACAACGGGCGCCCCGGGATGCCTTCCCTCGCGCCGGGGCAGGGGCAGCAGGACCGTGGTCGCCGGGATCAGTGCGCCGACCAGGGCGAGCGCGGCACGGAGGCCCGGCTGCGACAACCATGCGCGGTACGCCTCGGCCGGCGCCCGGACGCCTTGATGTGCAGCGCCGCGCCGCGCGGCCGACCATGAAGGAGGGGATCCACGGCTGGAGGTGCCGGTGATGCACCACGACAGCGGCCACAACGACAGCTCCCCGGACGTCCTGGTCGTCGGCGCCGGGCCCGTCGGGCTCACCGCGGCGGCGGAGCTGCGCAGACGCGGGGTCGACGTCCGGATCGTCGACCGGCTGAAGGCCCGGCTGCCGTTCGCCAAGGCGGTGGGAATCCAGCCGCGTACGCTGGAGATCTGGGACCGGATGGGGTTCGTGCGATCGGCCCTGGACGCGGCCGTGCCGATGCGCGGCCAGCTGTCGTACGTCAACGGCGTGGAGCAGGCCCGGATCGACCTCGTGCTCCCGCCCGAGGTGCCGTACGGATTCGCCGCGCTGCCGCAGTACGAGACCGAGCGGATCCTGGAGGAGTTCCTCGGCCGCTTCGGGACCCGGATCGAACGCGGCACGGAACTGGTCTCGTTCGACCAGGACGAGGACGGCGTGACCGCCCGGCTGGTCTCCACCGCCGGGCCGGAGCCGGTCGAGGAGGAGGTCCGCTGTCGCTACCTGGTCGGCTGCGACGGTGCGCACAGCGCCGTGCGCAAGGGGCTGGGGCTGAGCTTCGAGGGCGGAGCCTTCCCGGACGCGTACATGCTGGGCGACGTACAGGTCGGCTGGGATCTGCCGGCCGGCTACGGCCTGCGCGCCATGCACCGCGACGCGAACGGCGCGATCGACGACGTCCTGGTGTGCATCCCGCTGCCGGGGCCCGGCCGGTACCGCATGTCGATGACGGTCCCGCGGGAACTCTCCGCCGACGGCGCGGCAGGGAGGGGCGGGGACGGGGTGGTGCACGGCCTCGAGGGCGGCCGGGCCCCTGCCCTGGCCGACATCCAGGCCGTCCTCGACCGGCTCTCGCCGCAGCCGGTCACCGCGTCCCACCTGCGCTGGTCGTCGATCTTCCGGATCAGCCACCGGCTGGTGGACCGGTACGGCGAGGGCCGGGTGTTCGTCGCCGGGGACGCCGCGCACATCCATCCGCCGACGGGCGCACAGGGGATGAACACCGGCATCCAGGACGCCTACAACCTGGCGTGGAAGCTCGCCCTCGCGGTCGAGGGCGGAGCCCATGCCGGGCTGCTGGCGAGTTACGACGCCGAGCGCCGACCGGTGGGCGAGGAGGTCGTCGGGCGGACGGTCCGGCACGCCGCCGCGGGGGTGCAGGCCGACCCCGAGGACCCGGCGACGCTGATGCTGCGCGAGGCGCAGCTGCTCGTGAACTACCGGGGCAGCCCGATCGTGGGCCCGCCGGACCCGTCCACCGAGTCCGGGCCCCAGCCGGGCGACCGGGCCCCGGACTGCGGCGGGCTGGCCGGGGACATCGCGGCGTATCCGCTGCGGCTGTACGACCTGCTGCGGGAGCGGGAGCACGTGCTGGTGCTGTACGGGGACAGCGGCTCGGTGCGTACGCTGCATCGACTCGCCTACTCCGCAGGCTTGTTGACGCGAGGGCGGGTGGAGGCGTGCGCCGTGCTCGCCGACGACGGGGCGGCGGTCGAGGGCACGGGGCTGCCCGTGTACCGCGACGTGCAGGGCGAGTTCGCGCGGCAGTACGCGGTGCGAGCACCGACGGCCTTTCTGGTACGGCCCGACGGCTATCTGAGCGCACGGCTCACTCCCCCGGCGGCGCAGCCACTCGCGGACGTTCTCGCGACCGTCTTCCGCACCTGAGGGGCGGGCCCGGGCTCGCGGTGCGAGGGCGTGGGCGCGGGCCTAGCCTGGGAAAAGGGTGTCGTCCTCGGCTGGCAGGAGGACTGCCGTGAGGTATGCACGAGCGCGTTGGCAGAGGGCCTGTGTGGGTGTGGTGGCGGCCGGAACACTGGTCGTGCCGCTCTCCGCGGGAACCGCGTTCGGGGCCACGGCCCCCGCGGCAGCCGTGTCGGCATCCGTGTCGGCGGCTCCGACGCCTCCGCCCGACCCTTCGGACGCCCAGTTCGCCGAGCTCACTCCGGCGGTCGTCGCGAAGCTGGACGCCGCCGTCCAGCGGGTCATGCGCGAGGCGAACGTGCCCGGCGTCATCGTCGGACTGTCGGCCCCTGGCAAGGGCGCGTACATCCGCTCCTTCGGCGTCGCGGACAAGTCCGACGGCACACCGATGAATCCCGGGCTGTACATGCGGATCGGCAGCGAGACGAAGACCTTCACCGTGACGGCGATGCTGGAGCTGGTCGACCAGGGCAAGCTGGGCCTGGACGACACGATCGACGAGTACGTCGACGGGGTGCCGAACGGCGACGAGATCACGCTGCGGCAGCTGGCGGGCATGCGGAGCGGACTGTTCAACTACTCGGCGGACGACGGGTTCTACAAGCGTTTCACCGAGAATCCCGACGCTCCCTTCACTCCCCAGGAGTTGCTGGACTACTCGTTCAAGCACCCGGTGAACTTCGAGCCCGGCGCGCAGTTCGAGTACTGCAACACCAACCTGATCCTGCTCGGGCTCGTCGTGGAGAAGGTCGGCGGGATGCCGCTGCAGGACTTCCTCGCCGAGAACGTCTTCGAGCCGGCGGGCCTGCGCCACACGATCTTCCCGACCGACGCGACGTTCCCGAACCCGCACGCGCAGGGCTACACGGAGCAGACCGCGTCCGGGAACGTGGAGGACTCCGCGGACTGGAACCCCTCCTGGGGCTGGGCCGCGGGAGCGGTCATCTCCGACCTGCGTGACCTGCGGACCTGGGCGAAGGTCGTCGCCACCGGCACGCTGCTGAGCCCTCAGACGCAGGCCCAGCGTCTCATCACGCCCTCGACGGGCATTCCGGGGACCGGGTACGGCCTGGGCATCTTCAACGTCCAGGGCTGGATCGGCCACAACGGCTCACTGCCGGGCTACGAGTCGCTGACGATCTACCTCCCCGAGGCGGACGCGACCCTGGTCGTGCTCCTCAACACCGACATCCTGGCCGACGGCATCGAGCCGAGCACGCTCTTCGGCCAGGCGATCACGGAGATCGTCAGCCCCGACCACGTGTTCAACCTCCCCCAGCCGGTGGCCCCGCCCAAGTCGTCCCCCTCCCCGTCCACGTCTCCGTCCCCGCCTCCGCCCTCGCCCGAGCCCACGCCCACCTCCCCCGGCTACGGCTACTGACCGGCCCTGAGGCCGCGGGTCAGAAGACCGAGAGGCCGGTGATGGTGGTGAAGCGGTCCAGGGCCGCGACACCCGCGACGGAGTTGCCGCGGGCGTCGAGGCCCGGGCTCCAGACGCAAAGGGTGCAGCGGCCGGGGACGACGGCGATGATCGCGCCGCCGACGCCGCTCTTGCCGGGCAGCCCGACGCGGTAGGCGAAGTCGCCCGCTGCGTCGTACGTGCCGCAGGTGAGCATGACGGCGTTCACCTGCTTGGCCTGGCTGCGGGTGAGCAGCCGGGTGCCGTCCGAGCGGATGCCGTGGCGGGCCAGGAAGCCGGTGGCCACGGCCAGGTCGGCGCAGGACGCCTCGATCGAGCACTGGCGGAAGTACTCGCGCAGCAGCGTCGGCACGGGCGTCGTGATGTTCCCGTACGAGGCCATGAAGTGGCCGAGCGCCGCGTTGCGGTCGCCGTGGGCGGTCTCGGAAGCGGCGACGTCCCGGTCGAAGTCGAGGTCCTCGTTGCCGCTCTCGGCGCGCAGGAAGTCGCGCAGGGCCCCCGACGCGTCGCCGGTGAGGCGGTGCAGGCGGTCGGTGACGACGAGCGCGCCGGCGTTGATGAACGGGTTGCGTGGGATGCCGTTCTCGTATTCGAGCTGGACCAGCGAGTTGAACGGGTTGCCGGAGGGCTCGCGTCCGACGTGGTCCCAGAGGATCTCGCCCTCGTGGGCGAGCGCGAGGGCGAGGGTGTAGACCTTCGTGACGGACTGCGTGGAGAAGGGCCGCTGCCAGTCCCCCACGCCGTAGACCGTGCCGTCGAGCTCCGCCACGGCCATCCCGAAACGGTGCGGGTCGCCGGCGGCGAGCGCCGGGATGTAGTCGGCGGGACGGCCCCGTCCGTCGAGTTTCTCGATCTCCTCGGCGATCACTTCGAGGACGGGTTGGAAGGGCAGCACCATGATGCGCATTCTGCATGGCCGGAACCCGTCGCCGGAAATCACCTCCCAGGTCGTCAGGGGCCGCGGGTCGTTGGATCCTGGTCGGGGGCGGGGAGGCCGAGGGACGCCGCCTGCGCGCGGGTCCCGTCGGTCGTCGTCAGGCCCCACGCGGTGAAGAACTCCGTCAGGTCGCGGCCGGCGGCGGCTCCCCCGCTGAGCGCCGAGGGCGTCGCCGCTGGCATCGTCCGACGGCACACGATCCGCCCCTGAGCAGCGGGTTAGGGTGACGGCGTGCGCGTACTGCTCGTCGAGGACGACGAAAACCTTCGGTTCGGGGTGGCCGCGGCGCTGCGCGCCGCCGGGCTCGCCGTCGACGAGGCGGCCGATCTGCCGCAGGCGGACGAGGCGCTGTTCGTCACCGCGTACGACTGCGCGGTCTTCGACCGGATGCTGCCGTCCGGGGACGCCGCCGCGTATGTGGAGGGGCTGCGGCGCGGCGGCCGGGATGTGCCGGTGCTGTTCCTGACCGCTCGGGACACGGTCGCGGACCGGGTGGAGGGCTTCGCGCGCGGCGGCGACGACTACCTCGTGAAGCCGTTCGCGGTGCCTGAGCTGGTCGCCCGGGTGCGCAGCCTGTGCCGCCGCGCCGCGGTCGTGCGGCCGCCGGTGCACCGCGTCGGCGACCTGGAGATCGACACGGCCCGTCGGCACGTCCGCCGGGCCGGGGTGCTGCTCACGTTCACCGGGCGGGAGTTCGCGGTCCTTGAGGCCCTCGCGACCCGCGCCGACCAGGCGGTCTCGCGCGGCGAGCTGATCGAGAGCTGCTGGGACGAGATGGCCGAGCCGCAGTCCAACGTCCTGGAGGTGCTCGTCTCCCAGCTCCGCCGGAAGCTCGGGGACCCGCCGCTGATCCACACCGTGCGCGGGGTCGGCTACCGGCTCGCGTCCGACGACACACGATGAGGGGCTGGTTCCGTCGGTCGCGGACCCTCACGCCGACGGCGCGGGTACGACGGCTCCGCCTGCGGATCACCGCCTTGTTCGCGCTGACCAGCGCGGTCGGGCTGATCGCGATGGCCCTCCTCGCGGTGCGCACCGACAGCAGCCGCTGGCGGGAGCAGCTCGACCACTCGATGGACGTCGACACCAGCTGGGCCATCGGCCTCCTTGAGACCGACGACGACGGTCGGCTGGTCACCGCCGTCCTGGCCGACACCCTGAACACCGACTGCCCGCCGCTGACCGTGCTGCTCGTGCCGGAGGACGACCCGGACGGCCTGACCGTCCAGCACGCGCCCCGCCGGCCCTGCCTGAACGTGAGCGCGGACGTCGTGTCGGATGCGGGCCGCGACGCGGTGCGGGCGGAGGAGACCCTGGGGTACGACCGGCACACGGTGGACGGCGAGCCGGTGCGGGTGTTCGCCGCGCCGTTCTACCCGCCGGAGGCGGAGGAGGACGACGGCCCACAGGGCGCGCTGGTGACGATGGCCGACGCGACCGCGCAGCGGGCGGACCACACGCGGCTCGTGTGGCTGGTGACCGGCGGCTGCGCGGTGCTGGTGCTGCTGTCGGCGGCCGTCGGCCATGTCCTGTCCGGCAGGGCGATCCGGCCCGCGCTCACCGCGCTGGGCCAGCAGGAGGCCTTCCTGGCAGACGCCGCGCACGATCTGCGCACCCCGGCGGCCTCGCTGCGGACGCTCGCCGAGACGGCGCTGCGCGGCGACACGGACAGCGCGGACGTGCACCGGCGCACGCTGCGGCTCGCGGAGGGCATGGGGCGGCTGGTCGACGGGCTGCTCACCCGAGCCCGGCTCATGTCGGGCACGGCCACGTTGGCGCGCCAGCCGCTGCGGCTCGACCAGCTGGTGGAGGGGGTCGTCGACGAGGCCCCGACGGAGGGCCATCGCGTACGGGTCGAGGCGGTGGACACCGTCGTGGTCGCCGACCCCGACCTGGTCCGCCGGGCCGTCGGCAACCTCCTCGGCAACGCACTCACCCACGGCCATGCGCCCGGGGTCCCGGCGGACGTACGGATCACGGTGACCCGCGACGGCGCAGTGACCGTCGAGGACGCCGGCCCGGGCCTCCCGCCCGAGGTCGCGGGGGCCCTGTTCGAACGCTTCCGCAGCGGCTCCGGATCCACCGGCCTCGGCCTCTCCATCGCCTCCTGGGTGGCCCACACCCACGGCGGCACACTGACGGCGGGGCCGGGGGAGCACGGCGGGGCACGGTTCGTGCTGCGGCTGCCGACGTCGGAGTGACGGGGCGGGGCGCGGGGCCCAGCGGCGGCTCCCCTGCCACGCCCTCATCAAAACCTCAGCATCGGCGCGTGATCCTTCCCTTGACCGTCCAGCCATGGGAGTACCTCGTGATCAGCGCCGCCGCCCGCCGCCGTCGGGCCCTCGTCCTCGCCCTCGCCGTCCTCGGCGCCACGTCCCTGGCCGCCTGCACGGCCGGACCGGAGCGGGAGCGGGTGTCGGCCGCGCCCGCCGATCCGGCCGGCCGGCCCGAACTGCGGCGGTTCTACGGGCAGAAACTCGCGTGGCGGGCCTGCGGGGACTTCCAGTGCGCCACGCTCACCGTCCCCATGGACTACTCCCGGCCCGGCGACGGCCGGACCTTCGTGCTGCCCGTGGCGAAGGCGGCCACCGCGATCGCGGGGAAGCGGGTCGGCTCGCTCGTACTCAACCCCGGAGGTCCGGGCGAGCGAGGCGTGCGGATGCTCAAGGAGGGCGTCGCCGACCAGATCGGGCGGGGCGTGCGCGAGCGGTTCGACGTGGTGTCCTTCGACCCCCGGGGCGTCGGAGAGAGCAAGCCCGCCCTGACCTGCCTCCCCCCGGGCGCGACGGACGAGGAGGCCACGGAAGCCACCGGCGTCGTCCCCCTCCACCCCCGCACCGGGGCCGAGCGCGCCGGCGCGCTCGCCGACGCGCGGGCCACGGCGGACGCCTGCCGCAAGGCGAGCGGCCCCCTGCTTCCGCACGTCGGAACGGTCGACGCGGCCCGGGACCTGGACGTGCTGCGGGCGGCCCTCGGCGAGCGGAGCCTGACGTACGTCGGCTGGTCGTACGGGACCAGCCTCGGAACCTCGTACGCCGAGCAGTTCCCGCGGCGCGTGCGCGCGATGGTCCTGGACGGTGCGGTCGACCCTTCGCTGGACTGGCGGCAGCGCGCGCTGGGCCAGGCCACGGGGTTCCGGAACGCGGTCGAGGACTACGCAGCCGCCTGCGCCGAGACGATCGGCGACGGATGCCCCGGCGCTACGCCGGAGGAGATACGCGCGCTGATCGACCGGCTCCTGGAACGAACGCAGCGCGAGCCGCTGCCCGTCGACGGCTCCGAGGCGGGTCTCGACGCCGCGGGCCTGATCGCCGCGCTCAGCCTCTCCATGTACACGCCGGAGCAGCAGTGGCAGCCCCTGTCCGACGCCCTGCGCGAGGCGGACGCCGGGGACGGGACGAAGCTGGCGGCCCTGGCGACGGCCGAGGAGCCGGAGGAGGAGTCGGAGGAGGAGTCGGACGAGTCCGGGGAGGAGGACGCCGAGGGGTCGGACGCGTCCCAAGACCCGGGAGACTCCGAGGAGTCCGAGGACGGCGTGCCCGAGGACAACAGCGAGGCGGCCCTGCTCGCGGTCAACTGCCTGGACGTCCCCCACCCCCGCGACGAGCGCGCGTACTGGGACGCCCTGGCCCCCGCCGACAAGGCCGCCGGCGCGTACGGAACGACCGGCGTGACCACCGAACTGGTCTGCAAGGACTGGCCGACCGGCTCGAACAGGCCGCACCGAGTGAACGCCACGGGCGTTCCGCCGGTCCTCGTCGTGGGCACGACGGGCGACCCGTCGACGCCGTACGCCGACGCGGAGAGCCTGGCCCGGCAGTTCCCCGCCGGCATGCTGCTGTCCTTCGACGCCACGGGCCACACCGGGTACGGCCGCAACGCCTGCGTCGACAAGAAGGTCGAGGACTATCTGATCGCCCTCACGAAGGTCCGCCCCGGCACCACGTGCACGCCCTGACGGCGCGCGGCCGCATCGTGGGCGGCCGGGCGTCCACCTGGTGGGCAACCGAGTGGCAGATCTTGCCACCGCCCCACTGAAACCGCAGGTCAGGGGCGTGCACGCGGTCCGTCAGGTGGCGCAACACTGCGGCAACACCATCCGGTCGGGTCCGCCGGTACGTTCCCTGCCATGCCAGCCGAACCCGCCTCCGCCGCCCGCCCCGCAGCCGCCGCCCGACGGCGGCGGCTGCGCGCGGACCGGGCCCGGCAGCTCGCCGACCTGCTCCGCCATCAGATCCTGGCCGGCGGCTTTCCCGATGGCGTCCTCCCCCTGGAGGACACCATCGCGGCCGACTTCCGGGCCAGCCGCAACACCGTCCGGCAGGCTCTGGACCTGCTGCGCGGCGAGCAGCTCGTCGAGCGGCAGCCCGGCGTCGGCACCGTCGTGGTCTGCGAGAAGTATCCGCACGGCCTGCACCGCCTCCAGGGCCTGGCCGAGACACTGCACGAGCACGGCCGCGTCACCAACGAGGTCCGCACCCTGGGGCCGGTCTCTGCGCCCGGTCCGGTCGCCCACCGGCTGGGCCTGCCCGAGCACGCCGACGTGCTCTGCATCGAGCGGCTGCGTCGCCTCGACGGGCTGCCGCTCTCCCTGGATCTGTCGTACCTGCCCATGGACATCGGCGGTGAACTCCTCGGCTGCGACCTGGAGAACACGGACGTGTTCCGGCTGCTCGAGTCGCTGACCGGCGGCCCGCTCGGCCATGCGGAGATCACCCTCGAGGCCGTCAACGCCGACGCGCACTCCGCCGCCGTGCTCCAGGCCCCGCGCGGGGCCGCCGTCCTGATGCTGGAGCGGCTCACTCATCTGCCCGACGGGCGGCCGGTGGACCTGGAGTTCATCCGGTTCCGCGGCGACCGCATCACCATGAGCGGCCTGCTGCGCCGCTCGCCCTGAGCCCCTGATCCCGTCCCCGCCCTGACCTCTTCCCGCTTCCCGCTTCCCGCTTCCCGCTTCCCGTACCCCTTCCTGGAGACAGCCGTGCCTCTGGTCCCCCAGCGCGCCGACGTGCCCGTGACCATCGACGAGTCCAAGTGCATCGACGGCTGCACGCTCTGCGTCGACATGTGTCCGCTCGACTCGCTCGCGATCCGCGAGGACGACGGCAAGGCGTACATGCACGTGGACGAATGCTGGTACTGCGGCCCGTGCGCGGCCCGGTGTCCCACCGGCGCGGTGACCGTCAACATGCCCTACCTGCTCCGGTGAAAGGCCCGACCCCCATGCGAACCACGACCATCGCCCGGCTCCTCCCGCTCGCCGTCCTGCTGCCCCTGGCCACCGCCTGCGGCGGGGCCGCGGAGGGCGGCGCGGGCGCGAAGACGGTCACCGTGACCGTCGGCTACCAGTCGAAGACCATCAACACCGTCACCGCCGGCACCCTGCTTCGCTCCCTGGGCTACTTCGAGGAGGAGCTCGCGGCCCGCGGGAGGAAGGACGGCGTCAGGTACGAGGTCGTGTGGCAGGACTACGCGACGGGTGCGCCGATCACCGCGCAGATGACCGCGGGGAAGATCGACATCGGTTCGATGGGCGACTTCCCGCTGCTGATCAACGCGGCGCGCGGCAAGCAGCTGGGGCAGCCGACCCGGCTGGTCGCGGTCACCGGCTACAACCTGCGCGGCGGCCTCAACACCGTGGTGACCGCCCCCGGTTCGGCTCTGAAGTCGCTGGCCGACCTGCGCGGCAAGAAGGTGTCCACGAGCGTCGGCTCGGCCGCCGACGGAACCCTGGTGCGGGCGCTGCAGCGGGCCGGTCTCGACCCGGAGAAGGACGTCAGGAAGCTGAACCAGCAGCCCAGCGTCGGCGCGTCCGCGCTGACCGCGGGCAGCGTCGACGCCCTGTCCCAGTTCGTCGCCTGGCCGGGCCAGTTGGCCTTCCAGGGGCGAGCCACCGCGTTGTACGACGGGGCGGTGCTCGACCTGCCGACCTTCCACGGGGTCACCGTCCGGCAGAAGTTCGCCCAGGAGCGGGCCGGCGTCCTCGACGACTTCCTCCGGGCGCAGCGTCGGGCCACCGACCATCTGCGCACGAAGCCGGTCGCGGCCGCCGAGACGGTCGCGAAGGAGACCGGGCTGCCGGCCGAGGTGGTCTACCTCTACAACGGCGCGCACGGCATCGCCACGTTCGACCCCGAGCTGCGCCCGGAGCTGATCGCCGCGCTCAAGGAGGACGTGCCGGTGCTGAAGGCGGCCAAGTTGGTCGGCGACGTCGACGTGGACGCCTTCGTCGACCCGGCCCCGCTGAAGCGGGCCGTGCGGGGCGCCGGCTACCCGAAGGCGGCCGCCGCGACGTCGGAGCTGTGGTTGAAGGGGCAGGCCACGACCCGTTCCTTCGGCACCCCCGAGGAGTTGTTGAGGGCGGCCCAGGGGGCCGAGGTGCGGGCCGCGTACGTGCCGGACGCGCTGACCGGCACCCTGTGGTTCGCCGACAAGGCGGTGTGGGTAGCGGACGGCCCGCGGCTGCGCGCCTTCGTCACCCCGGCCAACGCGAAGACCTACGTCGACGGACACCCCGGCGCCCGGGTCGTCGGCCACGCGGACGCGGTCCGGCTGGCGTCGCGGGCGGCGTCGTGAGCGCCGGCCGGC
>NZ_DATCVQ010000171.1:0-4004 GCF_036566765.1 Streptomyces sp. | reverse complement strand
CGGTGCGTGGTCTCCAGAAGGTGGCGGGCGCGGCGGACACGCGACGACTGCAGGTACGCCAGCGGGCTCTGGCCGGTCTCGTCCGCGAAGCGTCGCAGCATCGTCCGCGTGCTGACCTTGAACGTGTCCGACAACGCGGCGAGGTCGTATCGGGCGGCGAGGTTCTGGTCGAGCGCGCGCATGACCTCGTGCGAGAACTCGTTTCCGGGCCGCGGAAGAAGTCGCGCGTCGACGTAGGGACTCTGGGAGGATCGTGCATCGTCGACGAGCGCCACCCGCGCGGTTGTCCGTGCCACTTCGGCGCCGCTGTGCCGGCGGATCAGATCCAGCGCGAAGTCGTACATGGCGCTGAAAGCCGCCGTCGTCGTCACCCCCGTGTCGGTGACGACCAGACACTCGGGCCGGACGTCGGCGTCCGGACAGCGCCGGGCGAGTTCGTCCGCGAGGAGCCAGGCCGTCGTAGCCCGGCGTCGGTGGAGGAGTCCGGCCTCGGCGAGCAGGAACGCACCGACACAGATCGAGACGACGGCGGTGCCCGCAGCGGCATGTGATCGGATCGCCGCGACTTCCGGGGCGAGGGGTGCGAGCTTCGCGTCGACGTCGAGGCCCGGCAAGAGTTCGAACCCCGGCACGACGAGGACATCCACCTCGCGCAGCGGAGAGACGTCCAGCACCGTGCCGCCCGATGCGGCGACACGACGACGAGGCGAGACGATCGACACCTCGTATCCGGAGGCATCCGGTCCGGCAACATGTGTGGCCATCGTCAAGAGATCTGGGATCCCGAACACCTCGGACGCGAAGCAGCCCGGATAGGCCAGGATGCCAACCCGCAGCGCGCTCACGATCCCCTCCTCACCACCAGCCCACGGCGAGATTACCCGCATACATGGCGACCTGGCCTCTCACCTCGTGCGGGGGTTTCGGTCCACGCTGTCCCCATGAGCGCTGCCGGCGAACGACTTGACGATGTGATCACGGACTTCTCCCGCCGACTCGTGGACGTGGAGGGGGTGGTGAAAGCGGTGTACGCCGCGGGTTCCGGGCCGGCCGTCGTGTTGATGCCGGAGATGCCCGGCATCAGTCCGGACGTCCTCCGAATGGCGAGGTGGGTACGGGATGCGGGCTTCACCGTCCACGTCCCCTCACTCTTCGGGACTGACGGCGCCTATCCCACGGTCGATGGAGGCAAGGAGGTCGTCCGCCGCGCGTGTGTCAGTGCCGAGTTCCGTGCGTTCGCCGGGGGCGGGACCAGCCCCGTCACCGCGTGGCTACGCGGCCTCGCGCGTCAGGCCCACGCCGAATGCGGCGGTCCGGGAGTCGGGGCGGTCGGCCTATGCTTCACCGGCAACTTCGCTCTCACCATGGCGCTTGAGCCGGCTGTCATCGCGCCGGTGGTCAACCACCCGTCGCTGCCGCTGGACGACCCCGCCGGAATCGAGCTCAGCGACGAGGACGCGCGCGCGGTCCGGGACCGCATCGCGCGCGACGGACTGAAGGTCCTCGCCTACCGCTTCGACGACGACCGCTGGTGCACCGGCCAGCGCTTCGCCGCCTACCGGGCACTGCTCGGCGACGCCTTCGACGGCCGTGTCCTTCCGGGCAGTTCCGCGAACACCAGCCCGCCACCGTTCTTCGCCGACGTGGTCGGCTCCCCCCACAGCGTGGTCACCGCCCACTTCGTCGACGAGGACGGACATCCCACACTGAAGGCCCGGGACGAGATCATCGCCTTCCTGACCGACCGCTTGAGGCCGCCGGCATGACTACATGTCGTACGGCCCGTCGGACGGGACCGTCACCTGGACGCCCCGCCGCTACGCGCGAACGTGCCGAGTCCCTCGGTGTTCAGGTACTCGACGGTGAAGGATTTCCCGTCCGGGGTGAAGGTGACCCCGGTTCGACCGACGGCGTTCTCACCGGCCGTCTCGAAGCTGAACGTGTCGGCGTCGTAGTGCGTCAGCCGGTACGTCTGAGGCTTCGGCCCCAGACGGAGCGTCAGGGTGCCGTCCGTACCGGCGACGACCTCCGCCCGTCCGTAGTAGTCGTTCTCGAACGTGCCCGCATAGGTGTCGGCGGCCTTCGCGGGCGCGGCGCCGGACGGCGGATGGGCGTAGTCGGTCTTGGACCGGCCTTCGTCCGCCTCCTGTTGGTACAGCGCGTCGACGAGGGGGATCCAGTCGCGGCTGATCTTGCCGGTCTGCGCGATGTCGAAGAAGTCGAGGGCGACGGCGTCGGCGACGCCGACCGGCGAGGTGTTGGTGAGGACGACGATGCCGAGCTGTTCGCCGGGCAGCATGGTCACGTTGGTGTGCGCACCTTCGGCGAACGCTCCGGTGTGCGAGAGCCTGAGCCGGCCCTCGTCGTCGTAACTCACGTTCCAGCCCAGGCCGTAGAAGCCGGTCCGGCCTGCCGGAGCGTGGGGCGGGTTGGCGACCGACTCGGGCCAGTGGGTGCGCTCGAGGGCGTCGGCGTCGATGATCTGCTTGCCGTCGAGCTTGCCGTTTGCGAGCTGCAGCCGCAGCCAGGTCGCCATGTCACGGGCGGTGGAGCTGACGCCGCCGGCGGGGGACTGGGCGTCGGGGTCCCGTACGAACTGCGCCTTCCAGGCGCCGCCGACCTTGACGTGGCCGTAGGCGCGGTCGGAGGCCTTCTCGTAGTCCTCGAAGCGCGAACTGGTGGATTTCATCCCGGCCGGCTCGTAAAGGGTGTCGGCGGCGAGCTTCTCCCAGGGCACGCCCTGCTCGTCGGCGACGGCCTGGGCTGCCGCCGTCAGACCGAAGTTGGTGTACGCGTAGCTCGCACGGAACGGGGCGAGGGGCTCGTAGCGCAGGTGGGACAGGATGTATTCGCGGTCGTAGCCGAGGTCTTCGAGGAGGTCCCCGGCGTGGTCGGGAAGTCCGCTGCGGTGCGAGAAGAGGTCGGCGACCGTCACATGGGACGTGACCCACGGGTCTTTCAGCCGGAAGTCCGGCACGTTCGGGGCGACGGGTTCGGTCCAGCCCTCTACGCCCACGGCTCCGGAGACGACGGTGGAGGCGATCGGTTTCGAGACGGAGGCGAGCTGGAAGACGGTGTCGGCGTCGACGGCTGCCTTCTCGCCGGCCTTCCGTACGCCATACCCCTTCAGATGGATCACTTTGCCGTCGTGGACGACGGCGACGGCCACGCCCGGCACTCCAGTACGTTTCATGGCCGCCGCGACGACCCCGTCGAGCCGGTCGACGGCCCGGTCGACGGCCGCGTCGTCGAGCTGAGCCGGGGGCTGGGCCGGAGGCGGCGAGGGTCCGGGGGCGGTGGCGCCCAGCAGCGCCGTCAGCCCGGCCGCGGCAAGCAATCGAACGGTGCTCACGCCTTCCATTGAAAGGCCTGCGATGGTGTCTGTCGCGCGCTGCCGGAACGTGCCGACGGAATCGCGGGCGCCCGGGCACAGCCCCTGTCCCGCTCCCGCGCCCAGGCGGCGGACGCCGCACCGCGACCGCAACATGGTCTAGCCGTGCTTCGCCCGCCTCAAGCAGATCCGTGCGATCGCCATCGCCACCCGCTTAGGCAAGCCCGCCGATCGCTACCGCGCCGGAGTCGTCCTGGCCTCCCTGCTCCTCTGGCTCCGCAAGCCGGTCAGATGATCATTTGTCAGACGCGCCTCAGGCCGCTCACTACTGAGATTGAACTCGTGGTGTCGTTGTCCTGATTTCAGTGAAGGTGGACCGCTCTCACCGAAGATTGACTGCTGCGGTGTTGTCTCAACGAAGCTTGATCGAGATATCCGGCTGGGAGCCTGGTGCCGTGGACGACTCCACAGACCAAGGACTTCGCCACTCGATCGCTGATGCCGACTCTCCGGCCTGGCGTGTCAGGGCAGCTGCAGGGCGACGGCTGGCGGCGGCGCCTCGGATCGAGAGCGTCGCCGGTGTCCTGCACCGTCTCCTCCTGGACGCTCAGGACACCGGAGTGACCTCCGATACCGCTGCGGCTCTGTTGGCTCGCAGGGATCTGGCCGGCCT